>JBCDFL010000039.1:0-20642 GCA_039178165.1 Pseudomonadota bacterium
CCGAGGCGCTGGGCGAGGGACAGGATAGGCCGCAAGATCACCGGCAGGGCGAGCGCCGCGCCGATCAGAAAACAGCCAAGAAGCGCAAAGCCGGCGGCCAGTCCGTCGCCGCGCCACAGCAGCCCCGCCGCTGCGACCAGCAGGGTCAGCGCCGCTGCGCCTTGCAGCACGCCGCCGCCGCCCATGGCCCAAGCGCGCGGGCGGGCGCTGGCCAAAAGCGGCATCCGCGCAATCCGCCAGAGCCGCAGACCCGCCGCCGCCAGCGCGCCAGCAACCGCGATGCCGAGGCCGGACGCCCACCACGTGGCGCGGAATTGCAGTGTGCCCGCGACCTCCGCCCCGTAAAGACCGCGCAGGGTGACGGCGACATCGGGCAGCAGCAGGGCGGCGACGACGTAGCCGAGCGCGACCCCGATGGCCGCGCCCACCAGCCCAAGCAGCAAGACCTCGGCCAGCATCAGCGCGATCAGGCGCCGCAGGGGCAGGCCCAGCGCGCGCAGGGTGCGGATCGTGCCGCGCCGCTGCTCGAACGCGAGGCCGATGGTGCTGTAGACGATGAAGAGGCCGACCGCGAAGCTGAGAAGGCCAAAGGCGGTGAGGTTCAAGTGGAAACTGTCGGTCAGCTCGCCCACATCAGCGGTCTGGCTGGCGCCCTGGAGGCGCAAATCTGGGGTGATGACGCTCAGATCGCGGCGGGCGCGCGGCTGCTCGGGCGCGACCAGTAGGCGCGATAGGTCGCTGCGGTCCAGAAGGCGTTGCACCACGCCGACATCGCCCACGGCAATGCCGGGGGCGATCCCGGGATCGACCACGACGCGCAGGGGCACGTCGAAGGCCGCCGCCGTCTCCGCATTTGCGAAAAGGAGACCGGGATCCAGGAATTCGTCGAAATCGCCGCCGCCAACGACTCCGGGGGCACCGAAGCCGGCGGGCGCGGACAGCGGATCGAAGCCCAGAAGCCGCACCTCGTCCAGACGCCCCTCAATCACAGGGGAGACGAGCCAGCCCGCCCGCCGCAGCGCGACGAAATCAGCCTGCGCGATGCGGTTCCCAGCCGCGGGGACAATCTGGTCGAACTGCCCTTCGCCCAGCGTCGCGGCGGCCGCGTCGTAGCTGGCGCGCGCCTCCGCGTTGATGGCTTGGACGCCGGACCACAGGGCGGTCGCCAGCGCGAGCCCCGCCAGAAAAGCAAAGAGTTGCAGCGGGTTGCGTACCCAATGGGACAGCAGCGCCGCCAGCCCCGCCCGGGTCACGACAGCCGCCCGCGGCTCAGATGCACTTGGCGCGCCATACGCGCGGCGATGGCGGGTGAGTGCGTCACCATCAGAAGGCCCGCGCCAGTCTCCGCCACCAGGTCCAGAAGCTGGTCGAGCACCTGGTCGGCAGTCGCTTCGTCCAGGTTTCCCGTCGGCTCGTCCGCCAGCAGCAGGCGGGGCCGGGCGGCGATGGCGCGGGCGATGGCGACGCGCTGCTGCTGGCCGCCGCTCAGGGCCTCTGGGTATTTGCGCAGCTGCTCGGTTAGGCCCAACCGCTCCGCCAAGGGGGCGATGTCGACGGGCGTGCCGGCGAGCCGGGCTTGGAAGGCGATATTGTCCGCGACGCGCAGCGACGGGATGAGGTTGAATTGCTGGAAGATGACCGCCACGTCGCTGCGCCGCAGGGCCGCGCGGGCGCTGTCGTCCATGCCGGTCAGATCGTGCCCGGCGACGTGCGCCGTGCCGCCATCCGCCGCCTCCAGCCCGCCGGCGATGTGAAGGAGCGTGCTTTTCCCGCTGCCCGACTCGCCCGTGAGGGCGAGCGTCTCACCGGCGGCGAGCGCCAGGTCCACGCCGCGCAGGACGGGCACGGGGCCGTCCGCGCCATCGTAGGATTTGGTGACGCCCCGGAAGTCGATCAGGCCCGTCATATGTGCGCCCGGATCAGGTCTGCCACCGGCAGGCGGGCGCGTAAGCGGCTGGCCAGCAGGAACATCCCAGCGATCTTGCGCTGCACAAACAGCAGGTCCATCGGAACGGGCGGCGGCACGAAGCGGTCGCGCGCCAGGGCCTGCCCTTCCCGCTGAAGGCGGCCGGCGAGGTCGGAGGTGCCGAGGTCCAGAAGCGACGTGTCCACATAGTCGAAGACCAACATCACCATGTCGAGGATGCGGGTGCGGAACCGCTCCGCCAAGCTGTGCGGCACGAGGCCGATGCGGTCCAGAAGGTCCGATACCGCCGCGCGGTCGTGGGCCAGACCCGCGCGCAGCAGGTCGCGCAGGTGGCTGGCGAGAGAAGGCGGCACCGCCCGCGTCGCGCCGAAGTCGAGCAAGACAATCCGCCCCGTGTCCGGCTCGAAGCGATAATTGGCGAAATTGGGGTCGGTCTGCATCAGGCCGAAGGTGAAGACCTCGCGCAGCATCAGATCGCACAACGCCTGCATCGCGGTGTCGCGGGTGGTTTGATCCGTCTCTACGAGGCTCTCGATGGGGGCGGACGGCACGAAACTCATCGCCAGCACGCGGGGCGTGGTGAGGTCCGAGTGCAGCGCCGGAAGAACGAACCGATCATCGCCCGCCAGAAGGGCGCCAAAGCGGTCCAGATGCGCGGCCTCTGCGGCGTAATCCGCCTCTTCGTGCAGTTGCGCGCGCGTCTCGTCCAGGTAGGGCGCGAGCTCGAACCCCTCGGGCAGAAGGCCCGACATGCGGATCAGGAGGCCGACATTGCTGACATCGCTGTCGATCGAGCGGGCGATGCCCGGATATTGCACCTTAATTGCCAAATCTGTGCCGTCCGGCAGGCGCGCGCGGTGCACCTGCCCGATGGAGGCCGCCGCGATGGGGCGCACGTCAAAGGCCGCAAAGCGCTTGCGCCAACCTGCACCCCATTCGGCGTCCAGCACGTCGCGCAACTGCTTGGGCGGCATGAAATCTGCATCCGCGCGCAGGCGGGCCATGATCGCCTCCAGCTCGGGCGGGAGCATGTCGCCGGTGTCCATCGACACGAGCTGGCCCATCTTCATCGCCGCCCCGCGCATCCGCGTCAGCTCGTCCGCGATACGGCGCATGTTGGCGGGGGTTAGCAGCAAGTCCCGCGTGCCCGGACGCTCGCCCCGGCCCCAGCGCGCGGCGCCGTCCACGGCCATGCGGCCTGCAACGCCTGCGGTCATTGCGCCCATGCGCGCCATGCGGGTCAGACGGCCCGAGGGGACGGCCAAGGGCCGGGAGGGGGTAGGGGAGTTGGACATCTGCGCGCCTTGTTGCCTGGGGGGAAGCTAAGCGCGGGGCGGCGCATTTCAAACGCGCACAAAAAACGCCGCACCCCCGGGTCCGGGGATGCGGCGCGCATCAAAGTCGGGGCTTAGCCGTTGATCCAGCCTTGCACGGTGTCTTTGTTGTCGGCGATCCAGTCCTCGGCCACCTCACGCGGGTCGCGCTTGTTCTCGAACATCTCGACGATCCAGCCGTTGATCTCGTCACCGGTGAACTGGACGTTGGACAGCATGGACGCCACGGCCGGGTTCCGCTCTTCGAGAGAGGCGGAATACGCCACGAAGATCTCGTTCGAGGCGATCACGCAGTTGAACTCGCTGACCTCCAGCCAGTCTTCGGCGTCCAGGTCCACGTCCTCGCAGCCGTCGGTGCGCGCGGGCTCTTCCACGGCGGTCAGGTCGTACTTCACGTGGATCGCTTCGGGCGTCCAGTAGTAAAAGAGCTGCGGCTTCTCGGCGGTGTAGGCCGCCTCGAGGCCCGCCTTGAACGTGTCGGCGGAGACGATGTTCGGCTCCCAAAGCGCGTCGAGGCCGTAGGACTTGAACTTGATCTGCCAGCGCTTGGTGGACGCCCAGGTCACGTCGCCGGCCCAGTATTCGCCCTTGCCGTTGCCGTCGGTGTCGAACATCGCGGCGATCTCGGGGTTCTTCAGGTCCTCGATCGTCTTGACCTTGTCGGTCATATAAGTCGGCACGTAGATGTTCGACGTGCCGTTATAGGGCGCGTTGGTTTTCACCGTGCCCAGATCCTCGATATACTCGTCCCACAGCGCTTGCTGGTTCGGCATCCAGACGTCGGTCATTACGTCGATGGACCCGTCGCCCTTGTCCATGCCGGCAAAGATGACGGCGGCTTGGTTCATGCCCGACACGATCTCGGCGTCGCCGCCCATCTCGTCCTCGATGATCGCGGACAGGACGTGGCCGATGGCCTGCGCGCCGTTCCAGCTGAGGTCGGAGAAGGTGATCTTCTCCTGCGCCGAGGCCGCAGAGGCCAGGGCAATGGCCGCGAGGGCCGTGGTGGTTTTCAACATGTTCATTATCGTAGTCTCCCTGTTGATGTTGAAGCTTAGATGCGGCTGAAGCTGTTGCGAATGCCGCGAAGGATACGGTCGATCATCATCGCAACCAGCGCGATGGCGATCCCAGCCAGAAGGCCCTTGCCCGCTTGGGCATCCCCAAGGGCCGCCGTGACGATTGCGCCCAGCCCTTCGGCCCCGATGAAGGCCGAGATGGTCGCCATCGACAGCGCCAGCATGATGGTCTGATTGAGACCCGCCATGATCGACGGGACGGCCATGGGCAGCTCCACCTTGCGCAGAAGCTGCCGTTCGGAGGCGCCGAAGGCCAGCGCCGCTTCCTTGGTGCTTTCGGGCACCTGGCGGATGCCAAGGGCGGTGAGCTTGATCATGGGCGGCATGGCGAAGATCACCGTGGCGAGCACCGCCGGCGGCTGCGAGATGCCGAAGAAGGCGACCGCAGGCACGAGGTAGCTGAGCGACGGGATGGTCTGCATCACGTCGAGGACCGGCTCGGTTATGAACCTCGCGATCTTGTTCTTGGCCATCCATATCCCGATGGGCAGTCCGACAAGGACGCAAACGGCGGTTGAGACGACCACCAGCGCCATCGTCTGCATGGCAATCTGCCAGAGTTCAAAGAGTGCGAGGAACGCCAGCGACGAGCCGACGAAGATCGTCGTCCCGGTCCCGGTATAGGCCCACGACAGCGCGAGGAAGAGGAACGCGACCACCGGCCAAGGCGTCTGCATGAACGCCACCTCCACCCGGATCAGCGACTGGCGCAACACGTTGGTCATCGCGTCGAACGCGCCGGCAAAGGAGGCGCGCAGCCAGTTGATAGAGATGTCGATGCTTTCCGCCGAATAGGTGAAGAGGGTGACTTTGCGCCCCTCGATGGCCTCCCGGACGCTGGCGACGACCTCGGTCGTGCCGTCGTCATTCGTCACTCGGCGGTAGGTCACGTCCTCCGGCGGGTCGAGCCGCGCGAGGGTCGGGAAGTCGTCGATGAAGAAGCAGTCGAACCGGTCGCGGCCCGAGATGAGGGCGTATTCATCCACCATCTCGATATCGCGGCCAAGATCGCGCGCTTCGGACCGGGCCGCGCTGCGGGCGGTGTTCTGCTCTGACGTGCGGTCCGATATGGCGTTCAGCTCGTCGAAGCGGGTCTGAGCTGCGATCTGCTGGTCCGCGAGCGTACCCCGCAAGGCGTCCAAGCTGGGCGCATTGTAGCTGGTCAGCAGCAGCTCGGTGCTTTCCGCGGCGCGCACTTGGTTGAAGCAAGCGCGCTCGTCCAGGCGCAGCTGCGTGGCGCGGTAGGTGATCAGCGGCGCGCAGATCGCCACGATCACAAGGCCCAGGACCAGGCGTTTCACCACCGTGCCGGACGGCACCGCCGCGTCGATCCGCCAGCGGGTATATTGCGTGTAATACCAACGGTTTGCGCTGCTGCCCATCCACAGGCGCCCGCCGATGAACAGGATGGCCGCGCACCAGCTATAGGTGCTGATCCAGCCCGAATAGCGCGCCACCAGAGTGCGGTTCGCTTCCGGGTCCTGCATCGCTTCGGCCAGGAGGGGGGAGAATTTCAGAACCTGCATCAGGCAGACCAGCGCCAGAATGTCGATGGCCAGCGCCAGCCAGAACATCAGCCAGACCCCGCGCCAAGCCGCCCAAGCCCAGGGGATCACGAGGCCCCAGATATTCATGGCCCAGCGGGGCAGCTGCCCCCTCTGGATGCGCTCGAAGACGGGGGCGTAGTAACCCTCGCGCGCCTCGACGAAGGTGCCGATGCTGACGTCGCGGTCGATGATCTCGCGCTTTTCTGCTCCGCTCATGCGTCCGAATTCCCCTGCAGACCCTTCAGAAGGGTGTCTTTCGTCACCACGCCCACAACATTGCCGTCCGCCTTGATGAGGACCGGCAGGTCGCTGTCGGTGCTGCGCTCGACCAGCGTGTCAAGGTCATCTTCGGGCGCGGCGACCGGGTGGTCCGCCTCCGTCAGCGGGCCGGCCTTGGCCTCGAACTCCGCGAGGTTCACCATGATCTTGGAGGCCGAAACCAGCTTCAGCCGGCTGATGCCAGCCACGAAGTCAGCCACATAGTCATCCGCCGGGGCCGTCACGATGTCTTCGGCGGTGCCGATCTGCACGATTTCGCCGTCCTTCATGATGCCGATGCGGTCGCCCATCCGGATCGCTTCGTCCAGGTCGTGGGTGATGAAGACGGTCGTTTTCTTCAGGTTCTGACTCAGGCCCAGGAATTCATCCTGCAGGTTGCGCCGGATCAGCGGATCGAGCGCGCTGAACGGCTCGTCCATCAGCAGGATCTCCGGGTCGGCAGCCAGGGCGCGCGCCAGGCCCACCCGCTGCTGCATCCCGCCCGACAGCTCCGACGGCAGGCGGTCGCCGTAGCCGTCAAGCGACACGGTCGACAGCGCCTTGTCCGCGGCTTTGGCGCGGGTGTAGCCGTCCATCCCGCGCAATTCCAAAGCGAAGCCGATATTGTCCCGGACGGAGCGATGCGGCAGCAGCGCCATGTTCTGAAACACCATGCCGATCTTGTCGGCGCGGGTCGCGCGCAGCGCCTCCGAGCCCATGGCGCCGATATCCTCGCCCATGATGCGGATCGTGCCGGCGGTGGGCTCGATCAGACGGTTGATGTGTCGCACGAGGGTCGACTTACCCGACCCCGACAGGCCCATGAGGCAGAAAATCTCTCCCTCTGACACGGAAAAGCTAGCGTCCTTGACGCCGACCACGGCGTCGAACCGCTCCAGCACTTCCGATTTACCTAGGCCCTCGGCCCGGATCGCGTCCATCGCTTCGCCGGCACGGGCACCGAATACTTTCCAGACGTTTTGTAACTCGACGACGGCGTCACTCATGCCCGCGCTCTTTCCCGTTTCGGATCGAAGAAGGCCGGCGCAGTGACCTGTGCGGTCAGCCGCTTCATCCGCCCGTCGAGCAATCCAACTTCCAATTCCGTGCCGATCTCGGCCTGCTCCACCGCGATTTGCGCCATAGCGATGGTGCAGCCAAACATCGGCGAATGGCAGGCTGACGTAACGACACCCACCTGCCGCTCCCCGCAGAAGACCGGCGCGCCTGTGCGCGGCACGTCGTCGACCGCGAATTTCAAACCGCGCAACAGGCGGCGCGGCGCGGCGGCGTTCCGCTCCAGCGCGGCGCGGCCCACGAAGGCGCTTTTGCGCATGTCGACGGCAAACCCGAGGCCCGCTTCGAACACGTCCGTTCCGGGGGAGAATTCGGCGATGCTGGCCAGGCCCGCTTCCATCCGCAAAAGCTCCAGCGCGGCGGAGCCCATGGGCACCAGGCCTTCGGGCGCGCCCGCCTCCATCAGCGCGTCCCAGACGCGCAGGGCGTCCCCTTCGGCGCAGAAAATCTCGTAGCCCAGCTCACCGGTATAGCCCGAGCGGGTCAGCATGAATGGCGCGCCGTCCTCATCGTGCAGCCGCGCGACGGTGCAGCCGAACCAGCGCAGATGGTCGAGGTCCGGCACCTGCGGCTGGGTGAAGACGATCTTGCGCAGGATGTCACGCGATTTCGGGCCCTGCAGCGCCAGGTTCGGCAGCGCGCCCCCCAGCGCGTTGATGCGCACCTGAAAGCCGTTCTCCCGCGCCAGCTCGCCCAGGTGGCGGCCGCTTTCCTCGGACCCGCAGCACCAGCGGAAGAGATGCTCGCCCAGCCGGAAGAGCGTGCCGTCGTCGATCACGCCGCCGCTGTCGTCGCACATCACCGCGTAGGTGCCGCGCCACTGGGCCAGCCGCTCGATGTCGCGGGTCATTGCCAGTTGCAGCAGGTGTTCGGCATCCGGGCCGACGATGTCGAATTTGCGCAGCCCGCTCATGTCTTGCAGCGTCGCGGCCTCCCGGCAGGCCCAGTATTCGCCGATTGTGCCGTGCGCGGGGAAGGACACCGGCGCCCAAAGGTCACGCGCGGGGGCGAAATGGTTGGTCAGCGGGGCGAGCCGGTCGTTGAAGGCCGAAGGACGGGAGATCTGCATCGGGGCGTCTTCTTTGCTGCGGTAAGCCACGGCGCGCTGGATGCGCGTGCCGGGTTTGTAGATGCGCACGTGAACGTCGGTGGGGTTCCACCCGTTGATCGGGTCGATGTCGTCCGGGCACGCGGTTGAGACGCAGACCATGTCGTCCAGCGCCTCCATCGCTACGTAGTCGCCGGGGCGGGAGAACGATTCCTCGGTCAAGATATGCAGGTGATCGTCCAGCCAGGTGTTCCAGAAGAAGTTGATGGCCGGCCAGGCAAGGCGCCGCGCGACGCCATAAGGGTCCAGCGCGTCCGAGATGTTGTCGGAGCAGTTCACATGGCCCGGGAACCCGCGCTCTTCGTAGCTGCGCGCGGTGCAGGCCAGGCCCAGCGTGTCGTGCCGTCCGCAGGTGTCCTGCACCACCCGGAACAGGGCGCGCATATCGGCATCATAGAACTTGTCCAGGAGGCCCGGCCCCGGAAACGCGCGCCGCACCATCGAGCGGGTCGCGGTGCTGTCGATCGCCTCTTCGCGCTGGGCGTCGAGCCCGCGCAGCCGCAGCGCCTGGAAGTCGGAGCATTGCTGCCCGTGCATGTCGATGATCTGCACCGTCTCGCCGGCGCGCACATCGTAGGCCCGTGCCGTGCCGGCGGGGATAGTGAATTCCTCGCGCACCTCGCCCAGCGGGTCCGGCAACCACGGCGTGCCTGCGGCGCGCTGCTGGCGCAGTCGGGCGGCCCCATAGCTGCGGCCTTCGGCCAGATCGCGGGTGTTTTGGGGCCGCCCAGCCCAAAGGGTCAGCGGCGCTGTGCAGCGCAGGACAACCGGCTCCGCCGCCGCGGGCACCAGAGCGGCCCGGAACACATCGGCTGTGCCGCCGCGCCCTGCGAGCCACCCGTCCAGCGGGGCGGCGTCAACACTTGCGGCGTCTATGGTATCCAGCGCGCTGAGGCCCAGCGCGCCCTCGGCCCGGTGCCCCGCCGCGTCGAAGGCCCACAGCGCCACGTGGCCGGTCGCCGCCTCGATCTGCAGAAGGTCCCCAGGCTCCACGACCAAACGGCGGACGGCGCGGGGGTCGATGTCCCGTTCCACCGCGACGGCGTCGAAGCCGTAGAAGCCGCGCCCGCCCGAGCGGTGGCCCATGTTGGAAAATTCGTGGATCAAGGCTTTCTGCAGCACCTGACCGTCCCCCGTGGCCCAAAAAGCGTGGGCATGTAACCAGTCCCATACATGGGTGGAACCCGTTTCATCTGTCAATGCACCTTTTCTTGGCGTAGCGTGAAAACCGGAGGAGATGCGGTCATGACAGGCGAGCCCGTTAAAAAACGTGCGAATGTGCGGGATGTGGCGCGGGCGGCGCAGGTCTCCGTCGCGACCGTGTCGCGCGTGCTGAACGGGGGCGTGCGCGTCGCCCAGCCGACTCGCGACCGGGTGGAGGCGGCGATCCACCAGTTGCGCTTCGTGCCCAATTCCGCCGCGCGGGCGATGAATTCCGGGCGCAGCCGGCTCGTCGGCGCGCTGATCCCGACCCTGGACCAGACGATCTTCGCCCGCTTCATCGACGCCCTGGAGGCGGAGCTTGACCGCCATTCCCTGTCGCTCACCGTGGCGTCCACAGGGGGCGATCCGGCCCGCGAATACGACCGCGCCGCCAAGCTTCTGGATCTAGGGGTGGAGGCTCTGGTCGTGTCGGGCATCACGCGCAGTGCCGGGTTCGAGGCGCTGATTGACCGCTACGACGTGCCGGTTGTCGCCACGTCCTACCACGATCCAGGCTATCGCTTCCCGACGGTCGGGTATGACAACGCCGCCGTGGCGCGGCTGGCGCTGGATCATCTGACGGCTCTGTGCCATCGCCGCATCGCGGTCTTGAGCGGGCCGACGACCTTCAACGACCGCACGCGCAGCCGGGTGGGCGCGCTGGGCACGCCCGGGCTGATCCAAATGTCGACCGAGTTCAGCTTTGCCGGCGCGGCGGACGGCGTAGACCGGCTGCTGGAACAAGCGCCGGACCTGACGGCGATCCTGTGCACTTCGGACATCCTGGCACAGGGCGCTTTGGCGCGGCTGGCGACGCGGGGCATCGCGGTGCCGGACCGGATGTCGGTCATCGGGATGGACGATCTGCCCAGCTCGGCGCACGTCTTTCCCACGCTCAGCACCGTGCACCTGCCGGCCAAGCGCATGGGCCAGCACACCGCGGAGGCGGTCGCCGCCTGGGTGGAACGGGGGCAAGTTCCCCCGCATCTTTGCCTCGACGCCTATGTCGTGCACCGCGCCTCGACCCGGGCGCTGTGATCACTCCGCCGCGAGGGGCAGGGGCGAGCGGTCCGCCTGGCTCAGGACCAGGACGTTGTCCTTGGCCGGGCTACGGCGCCGGATTAACGCAAAGAGCGGCGGCGTGAAGTAGAACGACACCACCGTCGACAGCAGCACTCCGCCCGCGATAGCCACCGCAAAGGGCGGCCAGAACGCCCCACCCCCAAGGATCAGGGGCAGAAAGCCGCCGAATGTGGTGATGGTCGTCGACACGATGTGCCGGCTGGAGCCCGCAACGACGCGCGCCATTGCGTCCGTGTCCCCGGCACTGGCCGCCTCATCCCCCTGCAGGCCGGTCAGGATGATGATTGCCGCGTTGATCGACACCCCGATGGAGCCGATCACGCCGATGATCGCGTTGATCCCGAACGGGTACTGCATCACCGCAAGGCTCAGCATCGACAGCCCCGCCGACAGGACGCAGACGATGAGCGCGACGAAGGTCAGGCGGAACGAGTTGAACGTCAGCGCGATGGTCGCGATGGTCAGCGTCACGATCAGCCCGACGGAGGCCAGCAGGTTGCCCACGGTGCTGGAGCGGGCGTCGCTGTCCCCGCCAAGGGACAGGCTGTATCCCGCGGGCAGGGCAAAGCCGCTGTCGTCCATGGCGGCCAGCACCTCTTGCAGCGCTTCTTCGGGCAAGACGCCGGGCACGAGGAAGGCCTGGATCAGGTTCTCGCGCAGGCCGCCATCGCGGGTGATGACCGATTGCGCGGGCTCCAGCACCGGGGTCGCCAGCTCCGATAAGGGCACTGCCGGGAACGCGCCGGTGGCGGAGATGGCGGCGGCGCCCGGCAGCAGGATCGGCATATCGGCGATGGCTTGCAGGTCACTGCGCAACCCGCCACCGAGGCGCACGCGGACGGGTAATTGCTCCGTCCCTTCGACCAAGCTGCCGCCGGTCAGGCCCACCAATGCCGCGTCAAGCTGCGCGGCGATGTCCGCGATGTCGAAGCCAAGGAGGCGGGCTTTGTCCTCGTCAATCTCAAACCGGATCTGCGGCGCGCCGCCGCCCACGCCGGCCCGTGCCTGCGTGACCAGATCGAGGTTCGACATGATCGCCCGGACCTCGTCGCCCACCTCGCGCAGGACGGCAATGTCCTGCCCGGTGATCGAGATTTCGACGGGCGCAGCGACGGGCGGCCCTTGGACCAACCCGCGCACGATGACCCGCGCGCCGGGATAGGCGGCGTCGAAGGCGCCCTGCAACTGCGCCACCATCCGCGCGGCATCGGCATTCGTTTCGGTCGTCACCATCGCCTGGGCAAAGCCCGGCTCGCGGCTGCGCCCGCCGACGATGTTGTAGTAGAAGGCTGGACCGGACCGTCCCACCGTCCAGTAGACCGACCGCGTGCCCGGATCGGCGCGTAGCGTCGCGTCCATGCCGCCCACGACCTCTTGGGTCAGCGCGATGGCGGTGCCGGGCGGCATGTCCACTTCGATATAGAACTGGTTGCGCTCCACCCCCGGAAAGAACTGCGCGGTGAGCGTGGGGAAGCTGGCAAAGCCCAGCACTGGCAAGACAAGCGCCAGGGCGATGGCCCGCAGCGGGTTGCGCACGGCCAGGCGGATCGACGCCTCGAACGCGCGGCCTAGCGGCGGGATGGTCAGGCCATTGCCGAGGAGGGAGGTCCGCCCCGCGCTCGGCAGCACCCAGCCCGCGATGGCCGGCGTCACCGTGACCGCGATGGCGAAGGACCATAGCAGCATCAGCACGACGGCAATCGCGATGGAGCCGACGAAATCGCCCGCAGGGCCGGGCAACAGGATCATTGGCGTGAAGGCGAGCGCTGTCGTCACGGTCGAGGCCAGAAGCGGCATGGCGAGCCGGCGCACGGCGTCGCGCACGGCCTCCGCCCGTTCCATGCCGGCGATCAATCGGCGCCGCACCTCGTCCGTCATCACGATGGCCGCATCGACCAGCAGCCCAAGCGCCACGATCAGACCGGTGACGGACATCTGGTGGATGGGCAGGCCGATGAAGTTCATGGTGGCGAGGGTCGCGAGGCTCACCACCGGCAGCACCAGCGCCACGATAGCCGCGGCCCGCACCCCGAGGGTTATGAACAGGACGGCGACAACAAGGCCAACACCGATTGCCATATTCGTTCCAACCTCGGCCAAACGGTCCACAGTGTAGGTGGACTGATCGAAAAGCAGCGTCTCTTCGATGCCCAGCGGGATGGCCTCTGCCCCCGCTGCAAGCTCGTCCCGGACGAACGACATCCAGCGGTCGATCTGGACCCCATCCTGGGCCAGAACTCCGACCAGGACGGCGGGTTTGCCATCGGCGATGGCCACCTCCGCCGTGGGCGTGCGCGGGCCGCGGTCAATACTCGCGATATCGCCCAGGGTGACGGTGCCGCCCGCCGCATCTTCGCGCAGCACGACCTGCCGCACGCGGGAGAGGGAGGTGATCTCTCCGGTCACGCCGATGGTCAGGTCCACATCGCCTTGCAGCCGTCCCGATTGCACCTTGCCGTCGGCTTCGGCCACGCGGCCCGCAATCTCCGCCGCGGTAAGGCCCAGCGCTGCCGCCTGACTGGGATCGACGGTGATCAGCACCTCTTCCTCCGGCAGGCCAAAATAGTCCACCGCGCGGGTCGACGGGATGCTGCGCAAACGGTCCCCCAGCGCCTCGGCGTGCCGCGCCAGCAGGCTCAGCGGCATGTCCGCTTCGCTCGAGGTGACGGAGATCACGGCGGAATAGGCAGAGATGCCTTCGGCGTCGAAATCCGGCGCCAGGACCCCGGCGGGGAAGGCGCGGCGCGCATCGGCAACGGCGTCCCGCGCCTCGCCCCAGACTTGCTCGATCGTGGCGTCGTCAAGTGTCTCCAGCAGCTCGATGGAGACGACGGAGACCCCGGTGCGAGAAACGGAGGCGACCGTGTCGATCTCCGCGATGGTGCGCAGCTCTTCCTCGATCTCGGCGGTGACGAGCGCTTCGACCCGTTCGGGATCGGCGCCCGGGAACTGCGTCGTCACCGTGGCGAAGAGGTTAGTGATTGTCGGGTCCTCTTGCCGCCCGAGCGAGAGGAACGAGGACAGGCCGGCGGAGATTAGGACCAGCAGGATCAGCGCGACCAGGCGGGGCTGGCGGAAGGTCAGCGTTTCCATCAGCGCACCGCCACGACGACGCGTTGGCCGGGCGTGACCCGCTGCGGGCCGTCGTCGATCAGCTGTGTGCCTTCGGGAAAGGCGCCGCGGACAAAGACCCTGTCCGTCTCGGTATGCAAAATTTCGACCGAGGCGGCGCGCACGACCCCCTCCGCATCGCGCACCAGAAGCGTCCACTGGCCGCGCACCCCTTCGCGCAGGGCGGTCAGCGGCACCCAGAGCCCGCGCGCCGGAACGCGCTGCGTCGTCATCAATTGCGCGGTCTGTCCGAAGGCCAAATGCGCCTCCGTCTGCACGGCAAAAAGAGCCGTCCGGGTCCGCGTGATGGGCTCGATATCTGGGCGCAGCGTGATCAGGCGGGCATCGTATTCAGTGCCTGCGACGGCGATGCGGGCGCCGTCCAGCCGGGCGGCATCAAAGCTGAGCGGCACGCCGACGCGCACACGGGGCGGGCCCGTCTCGACGATTTGCAGCACCGCCTGGCCGGGCGCCAACGCTTCGCCGCCGTCCACGGGACGGGCTGTCACCCGCCCATCGAACGGCGCCTTCAACGCAGCTTTGGCCACGCGGATGTCGACATTGGCGAGGCCGGCATCGACCTCCGCGATTCGGCTCGTCAGCTCCGATTGTCTTGCCAGTGCTTCATCCAGCCCCGCCTGGGTGGAAAAGCCGCGCTGGGTCAATTCTTCGGACCGGGCAACCGTCTGCTGGGCGAATGTCAGCTGCGCGGTCAGCGCGTCGCGGCTGGCCAGGAGTTGGCGCCGCTCCGCCTTTAGCAGGGCGGTGTCTTGCAGGGCGAGGATGTCGCCTGCGCTCACCGCATCGCCCTCATCCACACGGATGTCGGCCAACAGCCCCGCCAATTCGAAGGACAGCGCGACGCTGCGCTGCGGCTCCACCTGACCGACAAAGCCGCGCGTGACCTCGTATCCGTCCTCGAACGCGATGGGCCGGACGGAGACCGGGATGGGCGCCGCCGCCTCTGGCCCAAGGGCCGCATCGGCCCGTCGCGTCAACTCCGCCGTGCCGACCTGCACCAACGCGCCGCTGCCGACCAGCACGGCGGCGGTAACCGATAATTGCACTGCCCCGCGCGCAACCCGCCGCAGGATCGAGGGGGCTTTCCCCTCCTTTTCGGTTTTCCCGGCCATTCCTGTCCCTCCGCCGCATAAGTTAGAGCGTCTAACATATATAAAGTTAGATCGCCTAACATTTGCAAGTTCTACGGGCCGGGATTATTTGTGGATCATGAACGTTCGCGAAAAAAAGCTGGCCAAGGACGGGTATCACCACGGCGATCTGCGCGCAGGCCTGATCGAGGCGACGCGCCGCTTGGTGGAGGAGAAGGGGCCGGAGAAATTCTCCGTCTCCGAAGCGTGCCGGCTGGCGGGCGTGTCCACGGCAGCGCCTTACAAGCATTTCAAAGACAAGAACGATATGCTGGTCGCGATGGTCATCGACGGGATGGACCGCCTGCGCGGCAACATGATTGCCGCCTGCGCGCCGCTGCCGCCGGGAAGTCCCGACCGGGTGAGCGCGCTGGGGCGCGAATATATCGACTTCGCGATCCGCGAGCACGGTGTCTTTCGGCTGAAATTCGGCGGCTTCACGGACGAGTTGGACGACCCGCGCCTGGAAGCGGCGGGGGACGAGACCTTCGGCGTGGTCCTGGAGGAGGTTGCGGCCTGCCTGGGCGTAAGGGACGTGACGGCGGACGTGCGCCGCCGCGGCTTCATCCTTTGGAGCTTTGTGCACGGCCTGTCCTTCCTTCTGGCCGACCCAAAGCTGTCGGCCATGGGCGGGGACGTCGACCTCGACGCGCTGCTGGCAGAATTGGCGGTGCGCGTGCTGTCCGACGCACCCGGTTGACCGGCGCTGCCGCGGCGTGGTCTCCTACGCCCGCTCCTATCTGCACGTTTAGACCGCCATGAAAATCCTGATCGTCGGTGCCGGCTTTGCCGGTGCTGTGCACGCCCGTATTGCCGCCGAGGCCGGTCACCATGTCCAGGTGATCGACAGCGCGCCCCATATCGGTGGCTGCGCTCACGACCGGGTCGAAAACGGCGTGCGCGTGCACACCCACGGACCGCACCTGTTCCACACCAGCACCGGACGCGTGATCGACTGGCTGTCGCGCTTCACTGATTGGACGGTCTCACCCACCATGCCCATGCCGCCGTCCCGGGCACCGAAAGGCCAGCGAGTGTGCCCTTTCCGCTGCGCGCGCGCCTTTCGCCCGAAGTGACGGAGGCGTTTTTTGCCCGCTATGTGCGCAAGCAATGGGCGCTTCCGCTGTCCACGCTGCCGGCCGCCGTCGTCCAGCGCGTCGCGCCGCGCCCCGGCAGCGACGAGGCGCGCTATTTCGCACGGGCGCGGTTTCAGGGGCTTCCCGCAGATGGGTACTCGGCGCTTTTCGCCGCGATCCTGGACCATCCGCGAATTGATGTCGCGCTGGAGACGCCATATCTGCACGCGGACCGCGCGCACTTCGATCTGTGTCTCACATCCATGTCCATGGATCTGTTTTACGGCTTCCGCTTCGGACCCTTGCCATACCGCGCCGTCAGGTTCGAGACCGCGGAGGAATGGCCCGCGCCGGAGGGCGTGGGCACCATCAGCCTAAGCGATCACCCGCGCGCCACCAGAGCGCACAATTGGCGGGTCATCACCGGCGGCGGGCAGGGGCCGGCGAAGGTCACGGTGGAGCTGCCGGGCGCACCGGAGGCCGCGGGCGGCGCGCGCCAGTATCCGGTGCACACTCTGGCGGGGGGCGAGAGACTGCGCCTTGCCCGCTACCAAAACCACGCTGCGCGGGAGGCGCGCACGCTGCGCTTCATCGGCCGCTGCGGCACGTTCCGCTATCTCAACATGGATCAGGTCGTGGCCCAAAGTCTGGTGCACGCAACAAAACTGTTCGGCCCGGCCCCGCGCCTTGGCCGCGCATCCTGAGGGTTAGTCGCTCGCGCCGTCCACCGGCCCGCCCGCGCGAACCCAGTCGGAAAAGCCATCTTTCAAGTGCGCGGCGTCGAAGCCCATATCCTGCAGCGTCGCGACAGTCAGGGCAGAGCGCCACCCGGACGCGCAGTGCAGCACGTACCGCTTGCCGGGCTGGGCGAAGACCTCCTTGTGGTAGGGGCTGTCCGGATCGACCCAGAATTCGATCATGCCGCGGGGCGCGTGGACCGCGCCGGGGATGAAGCCGGTGCGGTCCCGCTCGCGCGGATCGCGGATATCGACGATCACCAGGTCCGGATCGCCGTGCTGTGCGATCAGGTCCGCGGTCTCCACCTCCGCGATGCGCGCGCGGGCGGCGGCGACCATGTCGGCCGCGCTGCGTTTCAGTGCCATCTGCTCTCTCCTCGCCAAAGCGCGGCCAGGTTGACCGATGCAGCCCGCCCCGGCAAGTTCGCGCAAAATCCAAAAGCAGACGGAGCTTGCCCCATGTCCACCGACACCAAACGCGCCCTGATCACCGGCGGGGCGCAGGGCATCGGCCTCGCCTGCGCCAAGGCGCTGGCCGCCGATGGCTTCAACGTGATTCTGGCCGACATTAACGCGGACGCCGTGGCCGCCGCCGGGTCGGAGATCGGCGCCGCGCATTACATCTGCGACATGGGCGATCCCCAGGCCGTCCTGGCCCTGTTCGACCGGATCGAGGCGGAGCACGGCCCCGTCAGCGCGCTGGTCAACAATGCGGGCATCGCGAACCCGGGCGATTTTCTGGACTACACGCTCGAGGATTTTCAGCGCGTGATCGGGATCAACCTGACCGGCGTGTTCGTGGCCACCCAGCGCGCCGCGCGCGCGATGGTGGCGGCGAGAATCGAAGGGGCGATCGTGAACATGTCTTCGATCAACGCGCATCTCGCGATCCCAGTGATCCCGGCCTATTGCGCATCCAAGGGCGGCGTTGCCCAGCTGACGAAGGTCGCGTCCATCGCGCTGGCACCCAAGAACATCCGTGTGAATGCGGTTGGCCCGGGCTCAATCGACACGGCGATGATGGCCGGGGTAAACGCAAACCCCGCCGCCTACGCCGCGGCCATGTCGCGCACCCCGCTGGGCCGGCCCGGCACGGCGGACGAGGTGGCCAGCGTGGTCGCCTTCCTCGTCTCCGACAAAGCCAGCTACGTGACGGGGGAGACGATCTATGTCGACGGGGGGCGGATGGGCCTGAACTACACGATGTAGCTCGCGGTGTGGGTTATCCCCGCGGCTTCGGCTGGATTTGGCAAGCGGCGCTGCCAAAAGACCCACAGGCATCCACGTCTAGGCACCGCGCGGCCCGCCGACTAGGCTGCGCCCATGACTACGCCCTTGATCATTTGCGTCGCTATCACCGGCTCCGTCCCGCGCAAGGCCGACAACCCGGCGGTGCCCACCAGCGTCGCCGAGCAAATTGAAAGCACCCACGCCGCGTTCGAGGCGGGCGCCACGATCTGCCACGCCCACGTGCGCAACGACGACGAAACCCCGTCCTCCGACCCTGAAAAATTCGCCGCCTTGCAAGAGGGGCTGCTTAAACACTGCCCGGGTATGATCATCCAATTCTCGACCGGCGGGCGGTCGGGGGCGGGGCGCGCGCGGGGTGGGATGCTGCCCTTGCGCCCTGACATGGCCAGCCTGACGGTCGGGTCGAACAACTTCCCGACCCGCGTCTACGAAAACCCGCCCGATCTGGTCGATTGGCTCGCCGCCGAGATGGTCGCGCACGACATCAAGCCGGAGGTGGAGGCGTTTGACCTCAGTCATATCCTGCACGCCGCGCGGATGCATGCGGCGGGTCAGATCAAGGACATCCCCTACATCCAATTCGTGATGGGCGTGAAGAACGCGATGCCGGTGGACCGCGATGTCTTCGACTTCTACGTCACCACGGTCCAGCGGCTGCTGCCCGGCGCGCCGTGGTGCGCTGCGGGTATCGGCGCCGGTCAGGCGGTGCTCAACGACTGGGCTATCGCCGCGGGCGGGCACGCGCGCACCGGGCTGGAAGACAATATCCGCCTCGACAAAGAGACCCTTGCCCCCTCCAACGCGGCGCTGGTGTCCCGCACGGTTCAGATCGCGCAGCGCTACGGCCGCCCCATCGCCAGCCCGGCGCAGGCGCGTGCAATCCTGGGCCTGCGCGCTGCCTGACGCGCCGGTATTGGCCGCGAAACAGCGCGTTCGGCGCTGCCGCACGCCCGCGCCAAAACCATTGACGGACCCCGCGATGCGCCGCTCTATGAGCAAAAGGGAGGAACGAAAATGATGAGAACCCGCGCCGCCGTCGCCATGGGCCCCGGCCAGCCGCTCGAGATTATGGAGGTCAACCTCGATGGCCCCCGCAAGGGCGAAGTCTTGGTCGAAATCAAAGCCACCGGTCTGTGCCACACCGACGAATTCACCCGCTCGGGCGACGATCCCGAAGGCATCTTCCCGGCCATTCTGGGCCACGAAGGCGCCGGCGTCGTGATCGAGGTGGGCGAGGGGGTCACCACGCTGGAGGTCGGCGATCATGTCATCCCGCTCTACACGCCCGAATGCCGGGAATGCGAGTATTGCCTGAATCCCAAGACCAACCTGTGCCAGAAGGTCCGCGCGACCCAAGGCCAGGGCCTGCTGCCCGACGGATCGACACGGTTCTCCATGCTCGATGGCACGCCGATCCACCATTACATGGGCTGTTCGACCTTCGCCAACCACACGGTCGTGCCGGAAATCGCGCTGGCCAAGGTGCGCAAGGACGCCCCCTTCGACAAAATCTGCTACATCGGCTGTGGTGTCACTACGGGGATCGGCGCGGTGATCAACACCGCCAAGGTGGAGATTGGCAGCCGCGCCATCGTCTTCGGGTTGGGCGGCATCGGCCTGAACGTGATCCAGGGGCTGCGGATGGCGGGCTGCGATCAGATCGTCGGCGTCGATCTGAACGACGGCAAAGCCGAGATGGCGACCTATTTCGGCATGACCGATTTCGTGAACCCGTCGAAGGTGGAGGGCGATATGGTCGCGCACCTGGTCGAGCTGACCAAGGGCGGCGCGGATTACACCTTTGACGCGACGGGCAACGTGAATGTCATGCGCACCGCTTTGGAGGCGGCGCATAAAGGGTGGGGCGAGAGCATCATCATCGGCGTTGCGCCCGCCGGCGCCGAAATCTCCACCCGGCCTTTCCAGCTGGTCACGGGCCGCGTCTGGCGCGGCACGGCCTTCGGCGGCGCCAAGGGGCGCACGGACGTGCCGAAGATCGTCGACTGGTACATGGACGGCAAGATCGAGATCGACCCGATGATCACCCACAAGCTGTCCTTGGACGAGATCAACCACGGCTTCGATCTGATGCACAAAGGTGAGAGCATCCGCGCGGTGGTCGAGTTCTAGGGCCCGCCCGTGTCCGATCCGTCCGACACGCGGGCCGACATCCGCGCGGCCGCGCTCCGCGTTCTGCTGGCCGAAGGCTTGCCATACCTGTCCAATGACCGCGTCGCGCAGGAAGCCGGCGTGACGCGGCAATTGGTGCGTTACCACTTCCCGGAGGCCGAAGCGCTGATGCTGGCCGTGGCCGAAGACCTCGCGGCGCTCTACCGCGAGGCGCTGACGACGGGGATGGCGGGGCGGGCAGGGCCGGATCGGCTGTCCTTCTTCTTCGATGTCAGCGACGGCGCGGCCAAGCCGGCGGATGATCAGGCCTACGATGCGCTTCTGAGCCTGGCCGCGCGGTCGCCCGCCATCCGGGACAACCTACGCGGCGGCTATCAGCTGCTGGGCCAAGTGATCAGCCACGAGGTCCGGCAGGCCTATCCGGCGCTGCCGATGGCCAGCTGCGAAGAGCTTGCCTATCTCCTGGTCGCGCTGATGTACGGCCACTGGAAGATGGTCGCGAGCCTGGGCTTCGTGCCCGAAAACACGCGAATCGCGCGGGCCGCGATGGACCGGCTGCTGGCCTCATAC
>JBCDFL010000040.1:0-20616 GCA_039178165.1 Pseudomonadota bacterium
ATCGCCGCCCGTAAGGCGCAGGACATGGCCGAGGTGCTTGGCCTTACCGCGCCGCTGACCCAAGGGTCTGTCGTCGCTTCCGACGCGTTCTTCCCCTTTCCCGACGGCCTGCTGACCGCGGCTGAGGCGGGCGCAACCGCCGTCATTCAACCCGGCGGGTCGATGCGCGATGACAAGGTCATCGCCGCGGCGGACGAGGCGGGCCTCGCCATGGTCTTCACTGGCATGCGCCACTTCCGCCACTGATGCGCCTACTGGCCCTTTTCATCGTCCTCGCGGCGCTGCTGGACCAGATCAGCAAATACGTGGTCATCCACGCGATGAACCTGGCGCAGATCCGCGCCATCGACGTGCTGCCCCCGCTGCTGAACTTCCGCTACGGTGAGAACCGCGGCATCAACTTTGGCCTTTTCGGTGATGGCACCTCCGCCTGGGTGCTGATCGCCCTGGCGCTGGTGATCTGCGCGGCGGTTCTGTGGTGGCTGCGCGGCGGCGGACAACCGCGCATCGTCTACGCCTGCGCGGGCCTTCTGATCGGCGGCGCACTGGGCAACGTGATCGACCGCGTTCTGTACGGCTATGTCCTTGATTTCCTAAATATTTCCTGCTGCGGCATCCAGAACCCGTTCGTGTTCAATGTCGCCGACATCTTCATCTTTGCGGGGGCCATCGGCCTCGTCCTCTTTGCCAAAGATCAAAAGCCCCCCAGCACAAAACAGGGGAAAAAGCAGGCGTGACATTCCCCGCCCGGCTGCGGTAGTCAGGGGCAGTTTCGGGTTGGGGAAGCGTCATGCGCCTTTTGGGATTGGCACTGCTGGTGATCACGGGCCTCGCCGCGTGCGAGAACAAAGGCCTGCGCCAATTGCAGGGCACGTCCGACGGGCCGGACGAGTTCATCGTGACGCCCGTCAAAACCCTCGCGCAACCGGACAGCTTCACCGCCCTGCCGACGCCCACGCCTGGCGGCAGCAACATCGTCGACCTACAGCCCCTGTCGGACAGCGCCGCGGCGCTGGGCGGACGGCGGGCCAGCGGCGGCGCGGTGCCTGCTAGCGATGCGGCTCTGGTGGCCCATGCGGGCCGGCGCGGCGTGTCCCCCACCATTCGCGAGACGCTGGCGAGCGAGGACGCCGATTTCCGCCGCCGCAAGGCGCGCTTCACTCAGATCCGTCTGGTGCCCGTCGACCGCTACAACCAGGCCTACCGGCGCGAGGCGCTCGATCCGCAAGTCGTGGCCGAGCAGTACCGACTGCGCGGCGTGCCGACACCGTCGGCGCCCCCGCCGCCCAGCGGCTTCCGCCAGTAAGACCCTCACATCCGCGCCATCCAGCTTGAACCCCGCCCGGTCGCGCGTATCTATCCGTGAAACCACGAAAGGATATGCGATGACGGCATTGCGCCTCGCTTTCGCCGCTTTGCTGGCCGCCTGGCCCGCATGGGCGGCCGCAGACGATCAAGTCACGACCTTCGCACTCGACAATGGCATACAGGTGGTCGTGGTCGAAGACACCCGCGCCCCGGTCGTGACCCACATGCTGTGGTACCGCGTCGGCAGCGCGGACGAGGCGCCGGGCGTGTCGGGCGTCGCCCACTTCCTGGAACACCTGATGTTCAAGGGCACCGACGAGCTGGCAAGCGGTGAATTCTCCTCCGTCGTGGCGGCCAATGGGGGGCGGGACAACGCGTTCACCTCCTACGACTACACCGGCTACTTCCAGCGCGTCGCGTCCGACCGCCTCGGCCTGATGATGCAGATGGAGGCGGACCGGATGACCGATATCGCCCCGACCGCCGCCGAAATCCTGTCCGAGCGCGGCGTGATCCTGGAAGAACGCGCGCAGCGCACCGACAGCGATCCGGCGGCGCTTTTCCGCGAGCAGATGAGCGCGGCGCTCTACCTCAATCACGGCTATGGCACGCCGATCATCGGTTGGCGGCACGAGATGGAAGAGCTGGATATGGAGGACGTGATGTCCTTCTACGCCGAGCATTATGCACCGAATAATACCGTGCTGGTCGTCGCCGGGGACGTCACGGCGGACGAGGTGCGCGCCTTGGCCAACGAGCATTACGGCGTGATCCCCGCCAACCCGGCGATAACCGCGCGCCAGCGGACCCAAGAGCCGCCGCAGCGCGCTGAACGGCGCCTCATCTTCCGCGACGCGCGGGTGGCGCAGGAATACGTCACGCGCAGCTACATCGCCCCCGAACGGGACCCCGGCGCGCAGGAAAAAGCCGCGGCGCTGACCATCCTGGCTGAAATCCTCGGCGGGGGGACGACCTCGTTCCTGGCCGAAAAGCTTCAATTCGACACCCAGACGGTCGTCTATGTCGGCGCCTGGTATCGCGGCATGTCCTTGGACGACACGTCCTTCAGCCTCGTCGTCCTGCCCGCGCCCGGCGTTACGCTGGAGGAGGCGGAGGCTGCGATGGACACCGCCCTGACCGAGTTCATGGAAACCGGCGTCGATGCGGAGCAGCTGGACCGGATCAAGATGCAGCTGCGGGCCAGCCAGATCTACGCCCGCGACAGCGCCGACGGCGTCGCGCGCCGCTACGGCAGCGCGCTGACCTCGGGCCTGACAGTGGCGGATGTGCAAGCTTGGCCGGGCATCCTGCAGGCGGTCACCGCCGAGGACATCATGCAAGCCGCCGCCGAAGTGCTGCGGCCCGAATCCTCGGTCACCGGCTACCTGACAACACCCGAAGCCGAAGGGGGCCCCACGCAATGAAACGCTTCAGCCTCGCCCTTTTTGCCGTCCTGACCCTCGCGCTGCCGGCGCGCGCCGATGTGGACATCGTCGAAGTGACCAGCCCCGGCGGGATCACCGCCTGGCTGGTGCAGGAGCCGTCGATCCCGTTCATGGCGCTCGACATCCGGTTCCGTGGTGGTGCGTCCCTTGACGCGCTGGGCAAACGCGGCGCGACCAACCTGATGACCGGCCTTCTGGAAGAGGGCGCGGCGGACATGGACGCCCGCGCCTTCGCCCGCGTCACCGAAGCCCTGGCGGCCTCGTTCAGCTATTCGGTTCGTGACGACAGCCTCAGCATCTCCGCCCGGTTCCTGACGGAGAACCGGGATGAGGCCGTGGCCCTGCTGCGCGCTTCGATCAAAGAGCCGCGCTTTGACCAGGACGCGCTGACCCGTGTGCGCGACCAGGTGCTGTCCGGCATCCGGTCCGACGCGCAGGACCCGAACGAGATCGCGACCGCCGCCTGGCGGAAGATGGCGTTCGGCACGCACCCCTACGGCTCGGCCTACGAAGGCAGCGTGGAGACCGTCAGCGCCCTGACCCGCGAGGACATGATCGAGGCCCACGCGAACATCTTCGCCAAGGATCGCCTGTACGTCGCCGCGGCGGGGGACATCACGCCCGAAGCGCTGGGTGCGATGCTCGACACGTTGCTGGGTGATCTGCCGGATACCGGCGCGCCCATGCCGGAGGAGGCGCAGCTTGCCATCTCCGGCGGGGTGACGGTCATTCCCTACCCGACGCCGCAATCGGTGGCGATGTTCGGCCATGCCGGTATCGATCAGGACGACGACGATTTCTTTGCCGCGCGGGTGCTGAACCAGGTGCTGGGCGGCGGCAGCTTCGAATCGCGCTTGACCCAAGAGGTGCGGGTGGAGCGGGGCCTGACCTACGGCGTCTATTCCTTCCTCGTGCCGCGCGACCTCGCCGCGACGTATCAGGGGCAGGTCGCCTCCTCGAACGAGACGGTGGCAGAGGCGATCGAGGTGATCCGCGACGAATGGCAAAAGGCCGCGACGGAGGGCGTGACCGAAGAAGAAATCGCCGACGCCAAAACCTACATGACCGGCGCTTACCCGCTGCAATTCGACAGCAACTCCGCCATCTCGCGGATCATGGTTGGGATGCAGATGCTGGGCCTGCCCATCGACTACATCCCCACCCGGAACGAGCGGGTGGAGGCGGTCACGGTCGACGATGTCCAGCGTGTGGCGGGATACCTCCTGGATCCCGCGGGGCTGCACTTCGTCGTCGTCGGTCAGCCTGTGGGTCTCGAGAGCGGGCCGCTGCCGAACTGAGCCAGCGCAGGGCGATTTTTCAAAAATCGCCAAGTCTCAATCCTTCAAGGATTGAGGGGCCGCGATCCTTTGAAGGATCGCTATTCTCCGTAGGGTACCCAAATCGTTTTGGTCTCCCTCCCGGCGTGCAAAACATCGCGCACGCTGGGCAGGCCCGCCGGCATCCAGGTGCGCTTGAGGTTGCCTGCCGCGCCCGCCTCGATCCGCTGCGCCAGCGTGGGGTCCGACAGCGACCAGAGCGCCCCGATATCCGCATGGTCAGCCATCGTGCCGGCCACGGCGTCGTGCGGCCCGGTGAGGATGTTGACCACGCCCGCGGGCACGTCCGACGTCTCGATCACCTGAACGAAATCCGTCGCGACCAGCGGGAACGCCTCGCTCGCCGCCAGGATCATCCGGTTGCCCATCGCGATCCCCGGCGCCATCAGGCGGATCAACCCATGAAGCGGCAGGGCAGCGGGGCAGAGTGCGCCGATCACACCAACGGGCTCCTTCATGCCCAGGGCGACACCGCGGATCGGCACGTGATGCGCCGCGCCGTCGAACTTGTCAGCCCAGGCTGCCGCGGCAAAGAGGGTCTGCAGGCTCGCCTCGACCTCCTCCGCCCCCGTCCCGGCGCCGGTCAGCGCGTCGATGCGCGCCGCGAACTCGCCCGCACGGGCGCCGAGGTTTTCGGCCATGTAGTAGAGGATCTGCGCGCGCAGGTGCCCTGTCGTCTTAGCCCAGCCCTTGGCGGCTTGCGCCGCCTCCACGGCGTTGCGCACGTCCTTGCGGTTCGCTTGGCTGGCATGGCCCAGCAAGGCGCCGTCTGCGCCCCAGACCGGCGCCGAATAGCCCCCGTCGGGGCGCGTCTGCTTGCCGCCGATATAGAGCTTCGCGGTCCGGTCGACCCCGTCCGCCGGCCCGCCGCTGCCGGTGAAGGCCTCGACCTCGGGAAGGGGGGCACCTTCCGGCGCTTTGGTGTAGGCACGCAGCCCCTCCCATCCGCCTTCGCGGCCAAAGCCCGACTCGCGCACCCCGCCGAAGGGCGCTGCCGCGTCGAAAAGGTTGGTGGCGTTCACCCAGACCACGCCAGCCGCCAGTTGCGGCGCGATGTCGAGGGCGAGGTTCACATTCTCTGTCCAGAGCGTCGCCGCGAGCCCGTAGCGGGTGTTGTTGGCGATCTGCACGGCCTCCGCCGGCGTGCGGAACGTGGTGGAGACGAGGACGGGGCCGAAGATCTCCTCCTGCATCAGCGGATCGGCGGCATCCAGCCCCTCGATCAGCGTCGGCGGGTAGAAACAGCCGCCCGCCGGAAGGGACGTGTCCGCCACGTGGACCTTCTCCGCGCCGTTCGCGTCCACCATTCGGGTGATCGTGTCCAGCTGGACGGGGTCGACGACCGCGCCGACATCGATGCTCTTGTCCAACGGGTCGCCGATACGCAGCTTGTCCATCCGCGCGCGCAGCTTGGCGTGAAACGCCTCCGCCACCGGCGCGTGGACCAGTAGGCGCGAACCCGCGCAGCAGACCTGGCCCTGGTTGAACCAGATCGCGTCGACGAGCCCCTCGACGGCGGAATCCAGATCGGCGTCATCGAACACGATGTACGGCGACTTGCCCCCCAGCTCGAGCGTCAGGGGGATGCCCCGCCCTGCCGTCGCCTCACGAATGCGCCGCCCCACGGCGGTGGAGCCGGTGAAGGCAATCTTGTCCACCTCGCCGGCCACGATCCTCTCGCCCACCGCGCCGTCCCCGGTGACGATGTTGACGACGCCCGCCGGCACGCCCGCCTGCCCGCAGATATCCGCGAAGAGCAAGGCTGTGAGGGATGTATATTCCGCCGGCTTCAGTACGACCGTATTGCCCGCCGCCAGCGCCGGCGCGACCTTCCACGCTAGCATCAGCAGCGGGAAGTTCCACGGCACGATCTGCCCGCACACGCCCAGCGGGGAGCGGTCCGGCATCTCGTCCTGCATGAGCTGCGCGAGGCCGGCGTGGTAGTAGAAATGGCGCTGCGCCAGCGGCACGTCGATATCGCGGCTTTCCCGGATGGGCTTGCCGTTGTCCATCGTTTCTAGCACCGCAAAAAGGCGCGCGTGCTTCTGCAGCAGCCGCGCCAGGGCGTAGAGCACCCGTGCCCGCCCGTGTCCGCCCAGCGCCGCCCAAGCGGGCTGCGCCGCGCGGGCGGCCCCCACAGCGGCATCGACATCGTCCTGACTGGCCTGGCTCAGCGTGGCCAGCACCTCTCCGGTCGCGGGGTTACGGCTGTCGAACGTGTCCGCACCGACCTCCGTGAACTGCCCGCCGATGAAATGGCCAAAGCGGCTGCCCTGATCGACCAGCCAGGCCAGCGCCTCCGCCGCGCCTTCGGGGGCGGGCCCGTATTCCATGCTCTCGAAGATATCGCGGGTGTTCATTCGCCCCCCGCGGCGTTTGTCACGTTCACGACCGTCGCGATGCTGCACGTCTCGAACGACTGGCTCCCCGTCGGACTGACGAGGGAGAAGACGCACCGCGCCATGTTGCCATTGTTGGCCCGCCAAAAGGTGACCAGCAGCCCCGTCTCCGGCCCCGCGGCCAGGCCGGTCGTGCCGATCAGCGTCCAGCCGCTGACCGCCAGATCGGCGCTGTCGGTGCCCTGCAACGTGCCCCACACCGCCTCTTGCGTCACGGTCTGCGCGGGCGCCTCGCCGTCCTCCTGCGCGGCGCAGGGCCCCGTCAGAGCGAGGGCGAAAAGGGCGGAGGTCAAAAGGGATTTGCTCATGTCTTTATCCAATCGCGTGCCGCCAGCCGGCCGAATAGGCGCCGGTGACGTGGTGTTCGAGTTGCCGTTCGATATCGCCCAAAAGGGACGACGCGCCAAAGCGGAAGAGGTCGGGACGAAGCCAGCGATCCCCCAGCTCTTCCTTCATCAGGGCGAGGTAGGTCAGCGCGTCCTTCGCTTTGGAAATCCCGCCCGCCGGTTTGTATCCGACCAGCGTGCCGGTGCGGTCGTAAAAGTCGCGGATCGCGCGGATCATCACCAGCGTGACCGGCAGCGTCGCGTTGACGCTCTCCTTGCCGGTGGATGTTTTGATGAAGTCGGTGCCCGCCATCATGCACACCAGCGACGCGCGCGCCACGTTGCGCAGCGTGCCCAGCTCACCGGTCGCTAAGATGGCTTTGACATGCGCATCTCCGCAGGCCGCGCGCATCGCCGCCATCTCGTCGTAGAGTGCTTGCCAATTGCCCTCCAGCACGTGGCGGCGGGAGATGACGATGTCGATCTCGTGCGCGCCGGCGGCGACGGAGCGGCGAATTTCCTCCAGCCGCAGATCGAAGGGGGAGAGGCCCGCCGGAAAGCCGGTGCTGACGGCGGCGACGGGGATGCCTGTGCCCTCTAGGGCCTCCACCGCCGCCTCCACCATCTCGTGATAGACGCAGACGGCGCCGACGGTCAGGCCCTCCATCCCGAGGGCCGCCAGCAGGTCCGCGCGCACCGGCTGGCGGGCTTTGGCGGTCAGGCGGCGCACTCGGGCCACCGTGTCGTCCCCGGACAGCGTGGTCAGGTCGATGCAAGAGATCGCGCGGCACAGCCACGCCGCCTGGTGCACCTTCTTCACCGACCGCCGGGCGGGCAGCGTCGCCGCGCGCCGCTCCACCGCGGAGGTGTTGACGCGGACGGATCGCACCCACCCCAGATCGAGCGGGAGTCCGGCATTCCGGGCCAGCGTCACCTGCGGCAGCTGCGCGTCGGTCGTGATGTCCTGAAGCATGGGCGCACCCTCCTTGCCTCGTGCCTCGCATGGCCCCCGGCAAAGCGCAAGCCGGGCGCTCTGCGCAAAACCTGCACAAAGCGCGCGCGGGCGGTGCGCAGCCGTCCTGTCAAAGATCGGGCAAAGACCAAGCAAAAAGGGACAGGACAGATGAAACAGACGATGATGCAGGCCGTTCCCCTTGCCGTGCGCCAAGACGGCTGGTGGCTGGGCCCGGTGGAGCGCCCACGCCGTCCAGCGGGGGGCCTTACAGCGCGCGACGTGCCTATATGGGCGGGGCCCGCGGTGCTGCTGGCCCTGATTGCGCTTGGGGACCTGCTGGTCTGGCAGGTGAGCCCGGGCCTGTCGCTCGCAGTGTTCGGCGCGCTGGTGGGCGCGGCGGCGCTGGCGTTGGCCGGCGTACGGGGCCGGCGGCTGGCCACGGGCGGGGGCGGGCTGGCCCTGTCGCTGCTGCCGCTCGTCGAGCTGGTGCAGCCGCTGTCGGTCCTGATCTTTCTGGCGGGTCTGTCTGCCGTCTGCGCCCTGGCGGCGGGGCTGCGCGCCGGGCACATCGCGCGCGGCGCGCTGCGCCTGTGGTGGGTGGGGCCGTCCGCCTCTGCCCTGGCCGCGGCCACGGCCCTGCTCGGCGCCAGCCTTCCGAGCATCCCGCCTGCCTTCGCCCGCACTCTGATCGCAGGCTGGGCGGTGCCAGTGCTGTTGGGATCGGTCTTTGCCTGGCTGCTGGCCGGCGCGAACCCGGTTATCGACGGCTGGATCGACGCTCTGACCACAATCGACCCGCCATCCCCGGACGGCTGGCGCACGGCCTTCTGGATCGCGCTCGCGCTGCTGCTGTGGCCCGTCCTGCACCTCACCCGCCTGCAAGAGCGTCTGCGCCCCCGCCCGCGCCGCGCCGGCCCGTACCGTCCCGGGCTGATCAACGCGGCGTCGGTGGGCCGCTCCCTTCTGATCTTCAACGCTCTCTTTGCCATGCAGACATGCCTCGACGCGCTGCTGCTGGGCACCGGCACCGGTCTGCCGGAGGGGATGACCTACGCCGCCTACGCCCATCGCGGGGCCTATCCGCTGCTGGTCACGGCGCTCCTTGCGGGTGGTTTTGCGATCCTCGCCCGGCCCTTTGCGGACCGCCCATTGGTGCGCGCTCTGCTTCTGGTGTGGCTGGCGCAGACCCTTGCCCTCGTGGCGGCGTCGGTCGTGCGGCTCGAGCTGTATGTGGAGGTCTACGCCCTCACCCGCCTGCGCCTGGCCGCCTTCGTGTGGATGGGCCTAGTCGCCGCTGGTCTGTGCGTCGTTTTTGCCCAAGTCGCAGCGCGGCAGGACAATGCATGGATGCTGGCGCGCACCGGCGCTCTAGGGGCCGTCACGCTCTATGCCTGCTGCTTTGTCAGCTTCGACGGCCTGATCGCCCGGACCAACCTGGCCGCGCCGCACGCGCGCGGGCTGTCCTATGTCTGCACCTTGGGCGAGGACGCGCTGCCCGCCTTGCGCGCGTGGGAGGCGCGGACAGGCCGCACCCTTTGCGGCAGTTACGACCGGCCGCGGCTCAGTGCTCCCGGCGACTGGCGCGAATGGGGCTTTCGCAACGCCCGCACGCGCCATAGCCTCGCCGCTATGGAGCGCAGCGAATGAGCCAGAGCATCTTGATCGTCGAGGACGATTCCGAAATTCGCGCCGTCCTCCGCATCGCCGTCGGCCGCGCCGGCTTCACGGTGGAGGAGGCGGGCGACGGCGCCGAAGGGCTGGCCAAAGCGCGCTCCGGCCGTTTCGCGCTGATCGTCCTGGATATCGGCCTGCCGGAGATGGACGGCCTGGCCCTGTGCCAGGCGCTGCGGGCCACGCACGCTACGCCGATTCTGTTTCTGACCGCCCAAGGGGACGAGGTCGACCGCATCCTCGGCCTAGAGATGGGCGGCGATGACTATGTCACCAAACCCTTCAGCGCGCGCGAGCTTGTCGCCCGCATTCGGGCCATCCTGCGCCGGGGGCAAGCCGCCTCCGGTCTGCGCCGCGGGGTGCTGGAGGTCGACGCCGCTCGTCACCATTGCGCCGTGGACGGCACGCCCCTGTCCCTTACCGCGCGGGAGATGGCGCTGCTGGATCTGCTGATGTCCCGCGCCGATCAGATTGCGCCGCGCCCGGCGCTGACGGACGCGATGTACGGCCTGGTCGGGCAGGTCAGCGACCGCACGCTGGACAGCCATCTGCGCAATCTGCGGGCCAAACTGGCGGAGGCCGGGTGCCCCGACGCGATCGAAACGGTGCACGGCGTCGGCATCCGCATGGGGCCATGTCGGGGCGTGTGAGCGACAAGTGGCGACCGCCGCTGGCCTTCGTGCTCGGCGGGACGCTGGCCGCGGTGTTGGGCCTGCCGATCCTCGCCATCGTGTGGTTTCGCGTCGCCGGCGGCATCCTTGGGTATGCGGAAACCGGCTGGCTGCTCTTCTGGCTCGCCGCCATCAGTACCGCGATCCTGGGCTTCCTGCTCTGGCGTCTGGTGCTGCGCCCCGTGCGGGCGCTGACCGCCCACGCCCACAAGGTGCGCACCGGCCAGAACGCCGCGCCGCCGCAGCAATTCGGCACGCCGGAATTCACCGATCTGGGCCGGGCCGTCATCGCGATGGGCGACACGTTGGCGAGCCGCGCGGCCTCCCTCCGGGCCTATTCCGACCATGTCACGCACGAGTTGAAATCCCCGCTCACTGCCCTGCAAGGCGCGGCGGAGTTGCTGGAGGATGACTTGCCGCCCGCCGACCGCGCCGCGCTGCTGCGGACCATCCAGACCTCCGCCGCGCGGATGGAGGCGCTCCTGGACGGTCTGCGCGCCTCTGCCGCCGCCTCCCAAAGCGCGGGGCCGGGGCAGACTGATCTCGCGGGTCTACCGGCGCAACTTTGCGGGCTCGATGTGGTGGCGCCGGCGGCCCGCGTGCCCTTGGCGCAGGCAGACCTGCGCGTCGTGCTGGAGCATCTGGCCCAGAACGCCGCGGCCCATGGCGCCAGCACCCTGACGTTGCAGGCCGCGCCGGGCGTCTTGTGCATCTCGGACGATGGGTCCGGCGTGTCGGCGGGCAATGCTAGCCGCATCTTCGATCCGTTCTTCACCACCCGCCGGGAGGCCGGCGGAACCGGAATGGGCCTCGCCATCGTCCAGACACTTCTCAGCGCCCGGGGGGCGCGCATCGCGCTGGAGGACAGCCCCAAAGGCGCCTCCTTTTGCATCACCTTCGATCCCTAAAGCCGTTTTCGCACGATCTGCTTATGAGAATCGTTCTCAATCCTTGACGTTTTGCGAACGACTCTCATATGCAATCAAAGAAGACGCGAAGGAGAGCCCCATGCTGAACCGCCGGACTGCCCTTGCCGTGATGGCCGCCCCGCTCATCGCCCGACCCGCCTGGGCCGCGGCGCCGTTGAACGTGGTGGCGACCACCGGGATGATCGCGGATGCCGCGCGCGTCGTCGGCGGCGATCTGGTGCAGGTGCAGGCCCTGATGGGGCCGGGCGTCGATCCGCACGCCTACCGCCAGACCCGGACCGACATCGTCGCGATGACCCGCGCCGATCTGGTTCTGTGGCACGGCCTCTACCTAGAGGCGCAGATGGAGGACTTCTTTGCCGATCTCGGCGCGCGCAAGCCGGTCGTCGCCGTGGGCGAGGCTGTCCCGCAGGACATGCTGCGCGGCCACGACGATTACGACGGCCGGTTCGACCCCCATGTCTGGATGGACCCCGCGCTTTGGGCCTTCGTCGTGGACGGTGTTGCGGAGGCGCTGGCGGCGGCGCAGCCGAACAACGCGGACGCCTTCACCGCCAACGCCGAAGCCTACGAAGACCGGATCGCCGCGCTGGGCGACTACGCCACCGGCGTTCTGTCCCAAGTGCCGGCCCCCGCCCGCGTCCTTCTCAGCGCCCACGACGCCTTCGGCTATTTCGGCGCGGCGTACGATTTCGAAGTGATGGGCATCCAGGGCATCTCGACCGAAAGCGAGGCCGGCCTCGCCCGGATTTCCGAACTCGTGGACTTCCTGGTGGAGCGGGACATTGGCGCCGTCTTCGTCGAGACGTCCGTGTCGGACCGCAACATCCGCGCCGTGATCGAAGGTGCTGCGGCTAAAGGGCACGAAGTCGCCATCGGCGGCGCGCTCTTCTCCGACGCGATGGGGACGGAGGGCAGCTATGAAGGCACGTATATCGGCATGATCGACCACAACGCGACGACGATCGCTGGCGCCTTGGGCGTGGACGTGCCCGCTGGCGGCATGCAGGGCAAGCTGGGACAAACCGCGTGAGCCTGCGTCTGGCCACCGCCCAGGACGCGCCGCTGACCGCGCCGCTCGATGTGCGCGGCCTGACGGTGTCCTACGGCGAGAAGCCGGCGGTCTTCTCCGTCGATCTGAGCCTGGGGGCCGGCGCGATGACCGCTATCGTCGGTCCGAACGGCGCCGGTAAATCGACCCTGCTGAAGGCGGCGCTGGGCGTGATCACGCCCTTGGCCGGGACTGTCAGTGCCTTTGGTCTGCCCGTGGATGCGGCGCGGGACCGCATCGCCTACGTGCCGCAGAGGGCCAGCGTCGACTGGGACTTTCCCGTCCGTGTGATCGACGTGGTGATGATGGGCCTTTACGGCCAGCTCGGTTTGCTGGGCCGTATCCGCGGGACCCACCGCGCCCGCGCGCAGGACGCACTGGCCCGCGTGGGCATGACCGACTTCGCGCAGCGCCAAATCGGGCAATTGTCGGGCGGGCAACAGCAGCGCGTCTTCCTCGCCCGCGCCCTGGCGCAGGGCGCGGACCTGTTCCTGCTCGACGAGCCTTTTGCGGGCGTCGATGCAGCGACGGAGACGGCCATCGTCGGCGTCCTGCACGCGCTGCGCGATGCCGGCAAGACGGTTGCAGTGGTCCACCACGATCTGTCCACGGTCGAGGCGTATTTCGACGATGTCTTCTTGCTGAACACCCAAGCCATTGCCGCGGGGCCGGTTGCCACGACCTTCACGGACAACAACCTGGCCGCGGCCTATGGCGGGCGGCTGGCCCCGCGCCAGGCGGCGCTGCCGGGCGCGCTGGCCTGAATGCTCGCCGACGCGCTGCTGCTGCAGCTGGGCTATAACGCCGTTCTGGTGACTCTGGGCGCAACGGTGCTGGGCATCGCTGCGGGCCTCGGTGGGACGTTCCTGTTTCTGCGCGGCCGGGCGCTGCTGTCCGACGCGGTCAGCCACGCGACGCTGCCCGGGATCGGCCTCGCGTTCATCGTGATGGCGCTGCTGGGCGGGGACGGCCGCAACCTCGGCGGGCTCCTACTGGGCGCTGGCCTGTCGGCGGCGCTTGGCCTTCTGTGCGTCTCGTGGCTGACCACCCGCACGCGGCTGACCGAGGATGCCGCCATCGGCACGGTTCTGTCGGTCTTCTTCGGCATCGGCGTGGTGCTTTTGACGGTGATCCAGAGCCTCGGCGCCGGCAATCCCGCGGGGCTCGAAGACGTCTTGCTCGGCGCCACCGCGGGTATGCTACGCAGCGACGCCCTGCTCCTGTTAATCGCGGCAATGCTGACGCTGGCTATGGTCCTGATCCTGCGCCGTCCACTGACCCTCGCCGCCTTCGATCCCGGCTTTGCCACCGCCACGGGCCGCAACGTCGCGCGGCTGGACCTGGCCATGATGGCGCTGGTGCTGGCGGTCGTTGTCGTGGGGCTGAAGATCGTCGGCCTGATTCTGGTCGTCGCTTTGCTGATCATCCCGCCCGTGACCGCGCGGTTCTGGTCCGAGCGGGTGGATCACGTCCTCGCCCTTGCCGGGCTGGCCGGGGGCCTTTCGGGCTATGTCGGCGCTGCTTTGTCGGCGGCCATCCCGGGCGTGCCGACCGGGCCAATCATCGTGCTCGTCGCGTTTGCGCTGTTCCTCGTGTCCCTGCTGGCCGCCCCGCGCCGCGGAGTGCTGAGCGCCGCCTTCCGCCACCGCAGCCACCAGCGTCAGGTCCACCTGCGCCAAGGCCTCCTAGCCCTCGCGCAGGGCCAGCCCATCTATGAACGCCTGACCCTGCGCCTTTTGCGCCGCGCGGGCCTGGCCGGGGCCGACGGGGTCGCGACCGAGGCGGGCAAGGCCGCTGCCGCCCGGGCCCTGCTGGACGAGGCACGGTGGCAGATCGTCCTGCGCGATCCCGCCCACGCCGCCGCCGCGCGCCGCTATGACGGGCTGACCCGGCCTCAGGACGTGCTGACCCCCGACCAAATGGCCGCCATCGACGCGGCCCTGCCGCGGCCGGAGGGTTTGTGATGGGCGCCGAATTCGTCTCCCTGTCCCTGCCGCCGATCCTGATCGGCATCTGCGTGGCCGTCGCCTGCGCCCTGCCGGGCAACTTTCTGCTGCTGCGCCGCCAAGCGCTGATTGGCGATGCGATCAGCCACGTCGTCCTTCCCGGCATAGTTGCGGCCTTCCTTTTGTCCGGCGCCATCGCCACCGGCCCGATGCTGCTGGGCGCTTCCGCCGCCGCGCTTTTGGCTGTGGCCGCGATCGAGGCGATCCGCCGCCTGGGCAAGATCGAGCCCGGCGCGGCGATGGGCGTCGTCTTTACCACGATGTTCGCCAGCGGGGTCCTTCTGCTGGAGCTGTCGGACACCTCGAACGTGCACCTGGACGTCGAACACGCGCTCTATGGCAACCTCGAAAGCCTGATCTGGCTGGACGCTGTTGGCTGGTCGTCGGTTCTCGACCCCCAAGCGCTGGCGGGCCTACCGCCCGAGCTGCCGCGCATGGCCGCCGCGCTGGCGCTTGTCGCCGCGCTCACATGGCTCTTCTGGCGGCCTTTAGCACTGGCCAGCTTCGACGAGGGGTTCGCCCGTGCCCTTGGCATCCCTGTCCGCGCGTTGTCACTGGGTCTTGTGATCGTCGCCGCCATCGCCGCCGTCGCGGCCTTTGACGCCGTGGGCAGCATCATCGTCATCGCCATGTTCATCTGCCCGCCCGCCGCGGCGCGCCTGATGACCAACCGTTTGGGCGCGCAGGTGGCGTGGTCGGTGCTTTTCGCCGCTCTATCGGCGGTGCTGGGCTATGTCTTTGCCGGCTACGGGCCAGGCTGGTTCGGGGCCGCAATGTCCGTCAGCGCCGCGGGGATGATCGCGGCCATGTCCGGCCTCATCCTGGCGCTATGCGCCCTCTTCGGCCCGCAACGCTGCGCTTAGATCCGCCGCCTCGAACACCACATAGCCGCCGGGCGCCGGTTGCCGCGCCTTCCACGCCCAGACCCCCTGCGCCTGTGCCTTCGGCACGTCAGGGTGCGCGTCCCGCAGATCGCGCAGATATTGCAGCATGTTGTTGCAAGCCGCGATCTCCCGCCGGAACGCAGGATCGTCCTTGCGCGCCTCCAGATCGTGCCAGGCCGCCTCCGCATCCGCCAAGGTCAGCCCTGCCGCCCCGCGCATCCAATCCATGAAGTCTCCATGGCAAGAGAACCCCTTGCCGATCCGCGCTTTGAAATAGGAGCGCACATTGGGGCCAAAGGACACGTCCTCAGTAATCACCGTCTCCGGCGTCAGCGCTTCCCGCGCCCAGTTGAACCCGCTGCGCTTGGGCCGCGCCGCCTTCGGCAACGGCTCCCCCCGCAGATGCGCCAGCACCCGCGCGCGCAACAGCGCCTTGGTCCCCTGCGCCGGCAGCCCGAACATCTCGCAAAAGGTGCGCAGGTCGCTCACCGGCCAGTACCAGCGGTCGAACGCATCTGCGTCCATTTCGGTCTCCGGCGGCGGCCTCATGACCCGCGATAGGTGCTGTAGCCGAACGGGGACAGCAGCAGCGGCACGTGGTAATGCGCCTCCGCATCCGCGATGCCGAAACGGATCGGCACCTGGTCCAGGAACAGCACATCGCCCGTCGTCCCGTGCCCCCGCAGGTAGTCCCCGCAGGCAAAGATCAGCTCGTATTGGCCGGCCTTCAGCTTGCCCTGCGGCAGGATCGGCGCGTCGGTCCGCCCGTCGGCATTGGTCACCGCCTCCGCAATCTTGCGGTGCGAATTGCCGGACACGCGGTAAAGCGCAATCGCGATCCCCTCTGCCGGAATTCCGCGCGCCGTGTCCAAAACATGTGTCGTCAGATAGCCTGCCATCGCCGTCCCCTTAGCCGTGCTTGACCATATGGCCGCACACCGCGCAAAAGAAAGGCCATGAGCACGCCGCCCCGCTATCCCCGCGACTTCCACGGCCACGGCCCGACACCGCCGGACGCGGCCTGGCCGGGAGGTGCCCGCATCGCGGTCAGTCTTGTCCTTAACTATGAGGAAGGGGGCGAGAACAGCCTCCTACACGGTGATGCCGCATCAGAGGCGTTCTTGTCCGAAATCGTCGGCGCGCAGCCCTGGCTGGGCCAGCGGCATTGGAACATGGAATCGCTCTACGACTACGGCGCCCGCGCGGGCTTCTGGCGCTTGCACGCGCTGATGAAGGACCTGCCCGTCACCGTCTATGGCGTGGCCACCGCCCTGGCCCGCAGCCCCGCGCAGGTCGAGGCGATGCAAGAGGCCGGGTGGGAGATCGCCAGCCACGGCCTCAAATGGATCGACTACAAGGACCATACTGAGGCGGAGGAGGCCGCCGACATGGACGCCGCCATCGCCCTGCACACGGAGGTGACGGGCCAGCGCCCCACCGGCTGGTACACGGGCCGGTGCAGCACCAACACCGTGCGCCTGGCCGCGCAGCGGGGCATGGATTGGATCAGCGATGTCTACGACGACGATCTGCCCTACTGGGCGCGGCTGGAGGGCCGGGACCAGCTGCTGATCCCCTACACGCTCGATTGCAATGACATGCGTTTCGCCACGGCACAGGGCTTCAATTCGGGTGATCAATTCTACGCCTACCTGCGGGACACGTTCGACGCGCTCTATGCCGAAGGGACGGCGGGCCAGGCCAAGATGATGTCCGTTGGCCTCCATTGCCGCCTGATCGGTAAGCCAGGCCGGGTGCAGGCTCTGAAGCGTTTCCTCGATTACATCCAAAGTCACGAGGGCGTCTGGATCGCCACGCGCAGCGACATCGCCCGGCACTGGCGCAGCGCGCACCCTCCGGTGCAGACCCTCCGGCCAAGCGAGATGGACTACGCCACCTTCATGGCCCAGTTCGGCGGCATCTACGAACACTCGCCCTGGGTCGCCGAAGGTGCTTACGCGTTGGAGCTCGGCCCCGCGCACGACACGCCCGCCGGCCTCGCCAGCGCCATGGCCCGCACCTTCCGCGCGGCAACAGACGACCAACGCCGCGCCGTCCTGCAAGCCCACCCCGACCTCGCCGGCAAGCTGGCGGCGGCCAAGCGCCTGACCGAGGACAGCACGGCCGAACAAGCCTCCGCCGGCCTCGACGCCCTCACCGACGCCGAGCGCGCGCGCTTCACCGAGCTGAACACGGCCTACACCGCCAAACACAGCTTTCCCTTCATCATCGCGGTGCGCGACCACGACAAGGCCGGCATCCTGCGCGCCTTCGAACGTCGGCTGGAGAACGCCACTGCAAAAGAATTCACCGAAGCCTGCCGCCAAGTCGAACGCATTGCCCGCCTGCGGCTGGAGGCCCTGTGGTGAGCTACGCCTTCCCCCCCGGCGGCCTGCCGGACCAAAGCCAGCACCCCGGGCGCCGCGCGATCTTCACCGACAGCTACGCGCTGATCCCGGCAGAGACGCAGCGCGATATCGTCACGTCCTTCCTCCCCGGCTGGACGGGCACCCGGGTCTGGATCCTCGCCCGCCCGATGACGGGCTTTGCCGAAACCTTCGCCCAATACGCGGTCGAGCTTGCCCCCGAAGGCGGCGCCAACGACCCCGAGCCTGACCCGCAGGCCCAGGCGATCCTCTTCGTGGCGCACGGCACCGCGGACCTGACGCTCGGCTCCGTCCGCCACGCGCTGGGGCCTGGCACCTACGCCTACATCCCGCCGGGCGTGCGCTGGTCACTCTTCAACCGGACGGAGGCGCTGTGCGGCGTTCACTGGATCCGCAAGAAATACGTCTCCATGGGCGAGGACCCGCCGGACCCGCTGGTCATCCACGAAGCAGACGTGCCCGCCGCCCCCATGCCCGGCGCGCCAGCCTGGGCGACACAACGCTTCCTCGACCCGCTGAACCTCGCCTTCGATTGCCACGTGAACATCGTGAACTTCGAGGCTGGCGGGCGCATCCCCTTCGCCGAAACCCACGTGATGGAACACGGCCTCTACGTCCTCGAAGGGCACGCGCGCTATCTGCTGAACCAGGATTGGCACAGTGTCGGGCCCGGCGATTTCATGTGGCTGCGCGCGTTCTGCCCGCAGGCCTGCATCGCCCAAAGCCGCTTCCGCTACCTGCTCTACAAGGACGTGAACCGCCATGTCCCGCTCTGAGGTCCGCGCGGTGCCCCTTACCGCCAAGGCCTTCGCCCCCTACGGCGACGTCCTCGACTGCAGCGGCGAACCGGACAAGATCATCAACGCGGGCCTCTGCGGCCGCTTTCACGACCGCGCACGCCTTGACTTCGGGGATGGGCGCGCGGGCCTCAGCCTCTTCAACGCGCGGCCGCGCAGCCTGCCCTACACGCTGGACCTGATGGAGCGGCACCCAGACGGCTCCCAAGCCTTTATCCCGATGCACGAACACCCGTTCTTGGTCACGGTCGCCCGCGATGCCGGCGGCGTACCGGCCGAACCACAGGCGTTCGTCACCGCCCCAGGCCAAGCCATCAATATTCACCGCAACATCTGGCACGGCGTGCTGACCCCGCTGTACGCCCCAGGCCTTTTCGCGGTCATCGACCGTATCGGGACAGGTCAGAACCTACAGGAACACACGCTAAGCGAAGCGATCACGGTCCTGCCCTTCACTTGGCCAAAAACAACTCCGCAGGGAGTTTGAGGGGGCGCGCAGCCCCCTCATCAGCAAAAACAGGTCGCGTGCGCGCAGCGCTCTGTTAGGTCGAGTTCCGCTCCGCCCAGCCGGCAAAGACCTTCTCTAGCGCAACCACAACGTAATAGAGCACGATCCCCATCAGCGCCAAAGCGATCAGCACCGCAAACATCAGCGGGTAATCCGCACTGATCTTACCGCTGTCGAAGAGGTGCCCCAGCCCGCGGCCGTGCGGCTCGACGATCTCCATCAGGTTCGTCCCGATAAAGGCCAACGTCACCGCCACCTTCAGCGCGCCAAAGAACTCCGGCAGCGTCTTCGGCAGAGCGATCTTCCAGAAGATCGTGAACTTCGACGCGCCGAGCGAGGCCAGGATATCCCGATACTCCGGCTCCAGCGTGCTCAGCCCGATGGAGACCGACACCGCGATGGGAAAGAACGAAATCAGAAACGCGATCAGGATCGTGTTGAAATCGTGCTGACCCACGAACATCAGCGCGATGATCGGCACCACGGTCGCCTTTGGGATCGCGTTGAAGCCCACCAGTAGGGGATACAAAGCATCCCGCATCGTTTTTGACAGCCCCATCACCATGCCCAGAAACACTCCGAACACCACCGAGAGCAGCAGCCCCACCACCGTCCGCCACAACGTATCCCAGCCATATTCCAAAAACAGCCAACGGAATTTCCAGAACGCCGGCCATAGGTCCGACGGGGAGGCCATCTTGTAATTCGGCCAGCCGTTCACCCAGACCAACCATTCCCAAAAGACCCCGAACAGGACCAAAGCGGCGATGGGGACAAAGATTTGGCGCAGGCTCATGCCGCATCCCGTCCTTGCGCGATGCGGATTTGTTGGCGCAACACGTTCAGCGCCTCCGCGCTCTCGGGCGTATACAGCATCTCTATATCACGCGGCCCTTCCAGATGCACATCCATCACGTACTGCGTCCGCGCGGGCCGCCCCGACAGCACGATCACCTGATCGGCCAGAAACAGGCTCTCCCGCAGATCGTGGGTTATCAGCACGCCGGTAAAGGGCTCCTCGGCCTTCACCTTATGCATGGTCTGCCACAGGTCCTCGCGGGTGAAGGCATCCAGCGCGCCGAACGGCTCGTCCAGGATCAGCACCTCGGGCTTATGCACAATCGCCCGGCAGAGCGACGCCCGCTGCCGCATCCCGCCCGACAGCTCGGATGGGCGCTTGTCCTCGAACCCTTCCAGACCCACCAGTGCCAGAAGCCCGCGCGCCCGGTCCTCCTGCTGCCGCCGCGACATGCCGGTGGAGACGATTTCCAAAGGCAGCATCACATTCTGCAAGATCGTCCGCCACTCCAGCAGCACGGGGTTCTGAAACGCCATGCCCACGGTGCTCTTCGGGCCCGTCACCCGGTCCCCGTGCAGCCAAACCTCGCCCGCGTCGGGGCGCATCAGGCCAGCGACCAGCCGGGTCAGCGTGGACTTGCCGCAGCCCGAAGGACCAACAACTGCGGCGAACCCGCCCTCGGGCACAGACATCTCCAGTCCGTCCAGCACGGGCAGGGGGCCGGACGGCGTCTTGTAGGCGTGGCGCACGCCTTTGATCTCGATGAGATTGCTCATGGGCGTGCGCCGCTAATTTTATTGAAGCATCCGTGCGTCTGCGCTGGGCAGATAAGCCTCGGTGAAATACAGGCTGGCATCCGGCGCGTTCTGGAACTCGTAGGTCTCGCCCAGCTGTGCCAACGCCGCTTCCATTCGCGCGGCATCCACACCGCCCATGCCCGACGCCGTCACCGCATCGGTCAGCACGTTCGCGTCGATGGCCAGTTGCAAGCGCCGCTGCTCCAGCGCCGCATCGGCGGCCGGATTGCGGTCGATCAGGCTGGCGATGGCGGCTTCGGGGTCGGCAATCGCGTCTTTCCAGCCCGCCGCCACAGCGGTCAGAAAGCCGGTCACGACCTCTGGGTTCGCCTCGGCAAAGTCGGTG
>JBCDFL010000041.1:0-19733 GCA_039178165.1 Pseudomonadota bacterium
CTGGTGTGCATCCTTCTGGCCTACGCGGTGCTGGGCATGTTCATGGACGCGATCGGGATGCTGCTGCTGACCCTGCCGGTGGTCTATCCGGCGATCATGGCGCTGAACGGGGGCGAGTTCGTGTCGGCTGCAGATAGCGCTTTCGGCATGTCCGGGCCGATGTGCGCGATCTGGTTCGGGATCTTGGTGGTGAAGATGGCGGAGTTCTGTCTGATCACGCCGCCCATTGGCCTCAACTGCTTTGTCGTGGCGGGCGTGCGGGACGATCTGAACGTACAGGACGTCTTCAAGGGTGTGACGCCGTTCTTCATCGCCGACGCGGTGACGATTGCGCTGCTCGTGGCGTTTCCGGCGATTGTCCTGTGGCTGCCGTCGCTGGCGGCGTCCTAGCGGTAATCTATGCTCAGCCCCGAGCCGACCGCGTGGGTGGCGTGGAACACGCCGCCGCAGGGGGCCGGTCGGCGTGTCGGCCTCCTGGCGGAGGCCTTTGGGCTCAGCGTCTGAGAGAGCTTCTTGCCCTAGACAATGCCGATGATGTCCTCGCACTCTGCCGCTGAAAGGGGCGCCCCATGACCACCATCCTCCTCATCGGCACCTTCGACACCAAGGACGACGAGCTGCGCTACCTCGCCCGCGTCATCGAAGGGCAGGGTGGCCAAGTCCTGACCATGGACGTGAGCGTCCTGGGCGATCCCACCGCGCCCTGCGACGTGTCCAAACACGACGTGGCCGCCGCCGCAGGCTCGGACATCGCGGCCGTCGCCGCCGCGGGGGACGAAAACCACGCGATGCAGATCATGGCACAGGGCGCCGCCGCCACATCCGCGTCCTTGCACGCGGAAGGGCGGATCGACGGCATGATCGGCCTGGGCGGGACGATGGGAACGGACCTGCTGCTGGACGTGGCGCTGGCCCTGCCGCTGGGCGTGCCGAAATATGTGGTCTCCACGGTCGCGTTTTCTCCACTGATCCCGGCGGAGCGGCTCGCGCCGGACATCCAGATGATACTCTGGGCCGGTGGCCTATACGGGCTGAACGACATCTGCAAAGCCGCGCTCAGCCAGGCGGCGGGCGCTGTCTTAGGTTCCGCGCGGGCGGCAGAACGGCCCACAGGCACGCGCCCCCTGATCGGCATGACCTCCTTCGGCAAGACGGTCCTGCGCTACATGGTGGCGCTGAAGCCCGCGCTGGAAGAGCGGGGCTTTGACGTCGCCGTCTTCCACGCCACCGGCATGGGCGGGCGCGCGTTTGAGGGTCTGGCGGCGCAAGGCGCCTTTGCCGCCGTGATGGACTTCGCCCCGCAGGAGGTCGGCAACCATCTCATGGGCTCCGCCCTTAGCGCGGGGCCGTCGCGGATGGAAGCGGCGGGCGCGCGCGGCATCCCCCAGCTGATCGCGCCGGGCTGCTATGACCTCATCGACTTCGTCGGCTGGCAGGACACGCCGCCCAAGCTGGCCGGGCAGGAGGTCCATGCGCATAACCGCCTTCTGTCCTCCGTCCTGCTGAACGCGGATCAGCGGCGGGAGATGGCCCGCACGCTCTGCGCCAAGATGGCCAAGGCGACCGGCCCCGTGACCTTCCTGCTGCCGGCGCAGGGGGGCAATGAATGGGACCGCGCGGGCGGCCCCCTGAGCGACCCCGCCGCCCTCGCCGCCTTCTGCGCCGAGATGCGCGCGTCCTGCCCGGAGAATGTGCGGCTGGTCGAGCTCGACGCCCACATCAACGACGCCGCATTCACGGACGCCGCCCTGGCGCAGTTCGACGCTTGGCTGGCAGATGGCACGGTTGCGCGCGCATGAGCCTGTTTCCCGATCCTTTGCTCGCCGACATCCGCAGCCGCTTTGCCCATGTGGACGCCGACCCAGACGGCACGCCGCGCATCTTCTTCGAGAATGCGGGCGGTGCGCTGACGCTGAACGCGGTGGTGGAGACGTCGAGGCGCTACGCCGCGATCCCCGACAATCAGGGCCGGGACAATCCCATGTCGCAGGCCTTGGGGGAGGAGATCGCGGCGGCCAAGGCCGACATCGCAACCTTCTTCGGTGCCGGGGACGGCGAGGTGATCGTCGGGGAATCGGGCACGGAGCTGCTGTTCCGCCTGATCCAGGATGCGTGCCTCGAGACGCCAGCGGGCCGGGTCGTGGGCTCGACCCTCGAACACCCCGCTACGCGCAGCGCCTGCACCCGATGGGCGCGGATCGCCGGCAAGTCCTACGACCTCGCGCTGCATGATGACGCAACCGGGACGGTGGGCGCGGACGCCTATGCCCCGCTGCTCGGCCCCGATGTTTCGGTCGCCACGATCGTGCACACCTCGCCCGTGACCGGCATGTCGGTCGACGTGGCCACCATCGCTGCGGCAATCCGGGCAGCGGCGCCCGAGGCGATCATCATCGTCGACGGCATTCAGCACGCCAGCCACGGCGGCATCGACGTGGCGGCGATGGGCGTCGATGGCTACGTCATCTCGCCGTACAAGGTGTTCTCGCGCCACGGCTACGGTATCGCCTGGCTGTCTCCACGCCTGGCCGCGCTGCCCCACGATACGCTGGTGGATGGCCCCGGCGGGTGGGAGCTCGGGACCCGCGATACGGGCGCGTATGCCACGATGCGCGACGTGGTGGCTTATTTCGACTGGCTGGGCGGGCAGGTATCGGACGCGCAGGACATTCGCGGCCGGATCGTCGCCGCGGGGCAGGCGATCCACGGGCACGAGGCGGCCTTGGCGCAGGCGATGATCTTCGGGACTGGCAACCTGCCCGGGCTGGCGGATATGCCTGGCGTCACGCTGATCGGCGGACCGGATAATCCGGCGCGCGAGGGGCTGGCCTGCATCGCCGTTGAGGGACATGCAGCGGCCGACATCGTGACAGCCCTGCGGGCGCGCGGCATCCGCACCCACCTGCGCAAGGCGGATCATTATTCCGGCAACATCCTGACGCCTCTCGGTCTGGACGGCGCCGTCCGCATCTCCCTGTGCCATTACAACAGCTTGGCGGAAGTGCGCGCGTTGCTCGCCGCCATGCAGGAGATCACGAGGTGATCCGCCTGCTCTCTGCCCTCCTGCTATGGGCCAGCGCCGCCCATACCGGCCCCTTTGCCGACGCGACCGCGCTCTGCACAGCCGTCGCAACGGGCGAGGCCGCCGCCTACGAGCGGCTGGAGACGGGGGCGGAGACGGTCTTCTTCGACCGCGACGCGCGGGTCGTGGTTACGATGGCGGGGACCGACCAATTTCTGTGCGCGGTAGAAGCAATCCCCGACAGCCTGTTGCCCCAGATGGCGCAGGTCGTCGCCCGCTTCGGCCTTGATTTGCCCGCCCTATGGCACGCGGTGCCCGTGCCGCCCGGCGTCGACGATGAGATCGCCGAGATGACGGCCGTCTTGCGCGCCGATCCTGCCTATGTCGAAGAGACCGGCCGCGACGCCCGCTACGGCGCGCTCTTCACCCGCTGCGACGCGGCCCGGCTGGAGATGATCGACCTGCGCCCGGGCACCTACCTCAATCCGCAATGGCGGCTACTGCGCATGGACCCCTTCCCGGACCATATGCGCCACATGCTCGCCGCCTGCCCATCCGGTTGATCGTCCCCGCCCGATCAGGCATCAGGCGCGGCAGGAGGGCCCCATGGCAGAGACAATGCGCCTGGAACGCAGCGCACGCCTGAGCGTGGCGCCGATGATGGACTGGACGGATCGGCATTGCCGCTATTTCCACCGCCATCTCAGCGCCCATGCGCTGCTGTATACAGAGATGGTGACAGCGCCGGCGCTGGTGCGCGGCGGGGCGCTGCATCTGCTGGAGCATGACAGGGGCGAGCATCCCGTGGCCCTGCAACTCGGCGGCTCGGACCCGGCGGAACTGGCGGCGGCGGCGCGGCTTGGCGCGCAGGCGGGCTATGCGGAGATCAACCTCAATTGCGGCTGCCCTTCGGACCGGGTGCAATCGGGCACCTTCGGGGCCGTCCTGATGCGCGATGCGCCCCGTGTGGCGTCCTGCGTGCGGGCGATGCGCGAGGCGGTGGACGTGCCCGTGACCGTCAAATGCCGGATCGGCGTGGACGAGCAGGAGCCCGAAGCCATCCTGCCCGAATTCCTCGCCCAGATCGTCGCGGCGGGGTGCGAGCGGGTGATCATCCACGCCCGCAAGGCTTGGCTCCAGGGCCTGTCTCCGAAGGAGAACCGAGACATTCCGCCCCTCGACTATGACCTCGTGCGGCGGATGAAGGGGCTGTTTCCGAACCTGCATTTCTCGATCAACGGGGGCGTCGGCAGCCTCGATGCGGCGCTGGATTTGCTGGACGACGGCCTCGACGGGGTGATGATCGGCCGCGCGGCCTACCACCAGCCGTGGGACATCCTGGGCGCTGCGGACCGGCGGGTCTGGGGGCAGGGCACCGATACGGCGGCGGAGGACGCGGCGCGCGCCATGCTGCCTTATATCGAGGCGCATCTGAACGCGGGCGGGCGCCTTAACCAGATCACGCGCCACATGCTGGGCCTGTTTGCGGGCCGTCCCGGCGCGCGGGCCTGGCGCCGGATTCTCAGCGAAGGCGCCGCAGTTCCGGGTGCGGGGCCCGAACTGGTTGAGGCGGCACTGGCTGCGGTGACGCCGGCGGAGGCGGCCGAATGATCGACACGGGCCTGCTGATCCAGATGGTGCTGTTGCTCGCCGCCATCGGCGCCTTCGCTGGTGTTCTGGCCGGCCTACTGGGCGTCGGCGGCGGCATCGTTCTGGTGCCCGCCTTCTACTACGCGTTCCAGACGCTGGGCTTCGACGGCCCTGGGCTGATGCAGATGTGCCTGGCGACGTCGCTGGCGACGATCATCGTGACCTCCGTCCGCTCGGTCCTTAGCCACAATCGCAAGGGCGCGGTGGACTGGGACATCCTGCGGACCTGGGCGCCCGGCATCGTGATCGGCGCCGTTCTGGGCATGCTTGTGGTGGCGCAGCTGCGCACCCAAACACTGACGGCGATCTTCGGCGTACTGGCGCTGGTCGTGGGGCTCTACATGGGGCTGGGCCGCGCGACATGGCGGCTGGGGCCGGCGATGCCGGGCGGGGTAGGGCGCGCGGCGCTGTCGCCGGGCGTCGGGTTCCTATCCGTTCTGATGGGCATTGGCGGGGGCAGCTTTGGCGTGCCCTTGATGAGCCTCTATGCCGTGCCGATCCACCGCGCGGTGGCGACGGCGGCGGGCTTCGGCGTTCTGATCGCGGTGCCCTCGGTCATTGGCTTCCTGCTGGTCACGCCCGCAGGGCCTGTGCCGCCCTACACCCTGGGCGCTGTCAACCTGCCGGCCTTCGCCGTGGTCATCGCGATGACGCTGCTGACGACGCCGCTGGGCGTGCGCCTGGCCCATGCGACGGATGCTGGGCCGCTCAAGCGCATCTTTGCGGTGTTCCTGATCCTGGTGGCGCTGAACATGCTGCGGGCGGCTTTGTGGCCCTAGGGGCGCCAGGCTGGGCGCGCTTTCCGGCGGAGCGGGCGACACTGGACTGGGCCGCCGCAGCGCGCCCGGCGGCGGAGGCCGCGCTGCGCGATCCGGCCTTTGCGGATATGCACCAATGTGAGGGCACATGGTTCGTGGGCCTCGACGCGCTGCCCAACGATGCGGCGGGGCGGGTTGCGGGCGGTCCTGCCTTGACCGGCGCGGCAGTGGAGGCCGCGCGGGCCTTAGCAGGCTGGCCGTCTCTGCACCGGGCCCAAGTGTCGGTCACCTGGCCCGGCTACCCGCGTCCCCGCGCGGGGGAGGGGGAGGGCGCCTTTCGCTACCGCCAGCGGCGGGATGCGGCCCATGTGGACGGCGTGCTCGGCGTTGGCACGCCCAAGCGCCGTTTCGTCTCCGAGCCGCATCTCTGGATCCTCGGTATTGCACTGACGGATGGAGCTGAGGACGCCGCGCCGCTGTCGGTGTGGGAAGGCAGCCATGCGCTGATGCGCGAGACCTTTCGGGCGGCTTTGGCCCCGGCCGACGCGCCCGGGGAGGTGGACGTCACAGAGGCCTACACCGCTTGCCGCGCGCGCTGTTTCGAGGCCTGCCGCCGCGTGAACCTGCCGCTGAAGACGGGCGAGGCGGTCTTGCTGCACCCGCTCCTGCTGCACGGTGTGGCGCCCTGGACCGCGCCCGAGGGGCCGCCGCGGATGATCGCCTACTTCAGGCCCCCCGCGGCGTCGGTGGAAGAGTGGCTGGCGATCTAAAGAGTGTCCTGGCCAACTGAGCTCAGCACTAAGCCTGTCGCGCGGGTGGCGTGGGACACGCCAGCCGCAGGGGGGCGGCAGGCGTGTCGGCATCCTGCGGATGCGTATGGGCTAAGCCTTTATATCGGTTAGGCTGTTTCGACCTACCAATCGGCTGGCATATCTCTCTTGCAGTTGTGTTCCCGGTATACGTAACGCTCAAGCGGGGCGGCCTGCGTTTTGCATCCTGCGGATGCCTGGGGGCTATGCGCAGAAGATGCTAAAGCTTTAGATACCCCGCCCAAGCCGCGCGGCGCGGCCGCCGCGGCGGGTCTTGGGGGCGGCCTCCCGGGCGGGCAGGGCGTCCATGATCGCCCGGCGCTCGGCCGGGTCCATGCGGGACCAACGGCCGATCTCGTCCCCCGTCCGGGCGCAGCCGGTGCACAGGCCCGTCTCCGGATGGATCACGCAGACCTGGATGCACGGGCTCTCGATCTCCGCCCGGCGCCACACTTCATCACTCATGCCTGCCTCCCCAAAACGGCCAGCCTGTCCAACATGCCCTGCAAGATATAGCTCGCGGCGACGTGGTCGATGACCTCCGCGCGACGTCTGCGCGTCGTATCCGCCTCCAGCAGGGCTTTTTCTGCGGCCACCGTGCTCAGCCGCTCGTCCCAAAAGCCAATCGGCCCGTCCCAGAGCGCCGCGAAATTGCGGGCGAAGGCGCGGGTGCTCTGCGCGCGCGGCCCTTCGGTGCCGTCCATGTTGCGCGGCAGGCCCAGCACCACGCCGGCGACATCGCGTGCGGTGATCACGGCCTGCAGCGCGGCGGCATCCACGCCGAACTTCTTGCGCTTCACCGTCTCCAGCGGCGTTGCGACCGACCGGAACGTGTCGGACACCGCCACGCCGATCGTCTTGGTCCCGAGGTCCAGGCCCATCAACGCGCCGCGCGCCGGCAGCGCCGCGGCAAAGTCCTGTGCCCCGTCAAAGATCATTGCACGCCCGCGCGTTCGGCGGCCCGCGCGATCAGGTCAAGCGCACCTGGGTCACCTGCGAACACCACGCGCGCCTCCGCCGCGATCTGCTCCGCATCGGCGCGCCGGCCCAAAACGCCCAGGGCGGTGATCAGCTGCGCCCAATCGGTTGCCGGGCCGCCTTCGGTCGCGAGGCGCTGGCCCAGGTTGTTCACCATGCCGGCGATCATCTCCATCCGTTCGGCGGGGCTCAGATCGTCCGCCGCCTCAATATCCGCGGCGGACGGGCCGCGGCCCGTGCCGATTTCCGGCAGTTGGTAGTTGACGCCCGCGCGCACCGCCATCTCCTCGATCTGGGCGAGGATGGGCGTGATCCAGGGCGCATCCTCGGGCCCCGCGCGCAGCAGCGCGTCCCAGACCCGGAAGGCCACATCGGGCCGCCCGGTCTGGGCATTCATCAGACCCCAATAATACCGCGCCGTCCCGTTTCCCGCGTCGAGGGAGAGCGCCGCGCTTAGCGCCGCCTCCGCCTCGGGCGAGACATAGCCGCCCGCGGCCAGAACCAGCAGATCGGCGTAGACGGCGATGTCGTCTGCGGTGACGTCATCGCCAAGAATGCGAATGACCCGCTCTTGCGCGCTGGCGGCGGCGCTGAAATTTCCCAAGCGGCTTTCGGCCTGCATCAACAGGCGGTGCCCTTCCAGATCGCCGGGGCGCTGGGACACGGCAGCGCGCAGATCATCGACCAGGGCGACATAATCGGGCGCCGGTGCCTCGCCCGGGGGCAGGGGGCGCACGGTCGCCTGCGCATCTGCCTGGCTGGGCCGGTCCGCGCGGCGCGCGTCAGCGGCGGCGATGCGCTCGGCCAGCGGCAAATCGCCGTAGCCCGGCGCGCCGTAGGTGAGATAAAGCCCGAAGCTCGCCACCAGCGTCCCCGCCGCCAAGATGCCCGCCAGCACGGTCCCACCGCCGGCCCGCAGCCGGGTCGCCGCGCCCGCGGCGCGGTCCGCGGCCAGGATGCGGCGCGCGACCTCGGTGCGCACCCGCTCCGCCTCCTCCGCGGCCAGAACGCCGCGGGCCGCATCGCGGTCCACCTCCGCCAATTGATCGCGGTAGACCTGAAGATCGTATTCCGCGGGATCGGCCTGCGCCGCGCTCCCGCGCATCACCGCCAGCGCCATCAGCACCCCCACCGCGGTCGCCAGCGCGAACGCGATCAGCCAAAATACCGGCGCCTGAGAAAGCAGTGACGTCATGCTGGGCCCATCCTTGCTCGTCACAGATAGCCACCGCCGCGCCCGAACGAAAGGCCAGCGGCGCCTATGTCGGAAATGGCGCGAAAATGCCGCGCGCCGTGCGGTTGGGCGCCGGCTTTTGCCCCATTACAACTGTGCCGACCAAGGTGGCAGAAGACGCAGGAGCGCGCCATGAAACGCTATTCCGCATTTGCGATCGCCCGAGAGGCGTTCCGGCACCATGCCGGCTGGGAACGCGCGTGGCGCAGCCCGGAGCCGAAAGCGCGCTATGACGTGATCATCATCGGCGCGGGCGGGCACGGGCTGGCGACGGCGTACTACCTGGGCAAGAATTTCGGGATCAAGAACGTCGCCATCCTGGAAAAAGGCTGGCTGGGCGGCGGCAATACCGGGCGGAACACGACGATCATCCGCTCGAACTACCTCCAGGACCCGTCCGCCGCGCTCTATGAGAAGTCCCGCTCGCTGTACGAGACGATGAGCCAGGACCTGAATTACAACGTCATGTTCAGCCCCCGCGGCGTGATCATGCTGGCCCAGACCCACCACGAGGTGCGCGGCTACCAGCGCACGGCCCACGCCAACGCCCTACAAGGCGTTGCGACGGAGTTCATCGGGCCGCAGCGCGTGAAGGAGCTGTGCCCGATCATCGAGCTGTCTGGTCCCCGCTATCCGGTCCTCGGCGGCCTCTGGCAGCCCCGCGGCGGCACCGCGCGGCACGACGCCGTCGCCTGGGGCTATGCAAGGGCGTGCAGCGACATGGGCATGGACGTGATCCAGAAATGCGAGGTCACGGGCATCCGGCGCGAACGCGGCAAGGCCGTCGGAGTCGACACCACCAAAGGCGCGATCGACTGTGACAAGCTGGGCATCGTCGTGGCGGGCCATTCCGGCGATGTCGCCGCCATGGCCGGCTTCCGTCTGCCGATCGAATCCGTTGCGCTGCAGGCGCTGGTGTCAGAGCCGATCAAACCCTGCATGGACGTCGTCGTGATGGCTAACACCGTGCATGGCTATATGAGCCAGTCCGACAAGGGTGAGATGGTGATCGGCGGCGGCACGGATGGGTACAACAACTACACCCAGCGCGGCGCCTTCCACCATATCGAGGAGACCGTGCGGGCGCTGGTGGAAACCTTCCCGATGATCTCTCGCCTGAAGATGCTCCGCCAATGGGGCGGCATCGTGGATGTGACCGGCGACCGCTCACCCATCTTGTCCAAAACCCCGGTCGAGAATGTCTTTATCAATTGCGGTTGGGGCACCGGCGGCTTCAAAGCCACGCCCGGCTCAGGCTGGGCGATGGCGGAGCTGATGGCCAAGGGTCACGGGCCCCTAACGGACGAGTTCGGCCTGGACCGGTTCCGCGAGGGGCGGTTCATCGACGAAAGCGTCGCGGCCGGGGTGGCGCACTAATGTCTGCAGCTTTTGTTCAAACGCACGGCAATCGTCGCAAGCAGATGCCAAATCCGGCCCATCTGAACGCCGGCAATGCGGAAATCCGCCTAGTTCGTCTTCTCACCTTCACCGGCCTGCGAGCCGAAGGCGATCAGCCCGCTGACGTCGATCTCGCGGCCCCCGCGGGCCTCCAGGCGCTTGGCGGCGGCGCGGCGCTCCAGCACGAACATCACCAGCGCAAACACACAGATCGCTCCGAAGACGATTACGGCCATCATCTCTTTGCTCATCATCTCTCTCCTTTGACCTGCCCTAAGGTAACGCCAATCCGGATTGCGCGCCACCGGAACTCTGCCCTGCTTTGGGCCGTTGATGCCGCGAACGACACAACGGAAAGGACAAGTCCATGGCGGACAACACGGCAAACAACACGCAATCCTCGGGCGGCAACGGCGCGATGGCGTTCATTTTGGGCGGCGTCGTGGTCGCGCTCGGCGTGCTCGGATACATCGTCTTCGCCGGCGGCGATCTGCTCCCTGCAAGCGGTGGTGACGACGTCACGATCACTATCGACGGCGGCGCAGGCGCAGCCGAAGAGGCCGCAGGCGCGCTGGAAGGCGCCGCAACGGCGGTCGAAGAGGCCGTCACGCCCGCGGGCGACTAACCCAAATTCACAATCAGTGCGCAAAGCACCGGTCCCCCCGGAGGGGCCGGTGCTTTTTCGTGCGCGGTGTTCGGAGGCGTCATGCTGACCATCACGTGCCCCATCTGCGGCGTCACCGCAGAAGAGACCGAATTTCACGCGGGCGGCGAAGCGCACCTGACGCGCTACGGTCCCGGCTCTGACGACGGCGCCTTCGAAAGCTACCTCTTCATGCGCGAAAATCCCAAGGGCGTGCATTTCGAGCGGTGGCGCCACGTCTACGGCTGCGGCAAGTGGTTCCACATGGCGCGGGACACGACCACGCTGGAGGTCTTCGGCACCTACAGCGCCCAAACGACGGAGCCGCCGCAGGACGTCAAGGACCGGATCACCGAACGCCGCCCCGGCTGGACGTGGCGGGATCAGTCGGCGTGATGCGCGGATCCTCCCTTCACTTGGCCAATAACAACTCCCCCCGGAGGGTCCCGCCCTTCGCACACGCACGGAGGGCAGCATCTTGAGCACACGTCTCGCCACGGGCGGCCGGCTGATTGACCGGTCCGCGCCGATGTCCTTCACCTTCAACGGTCAGTCGATGCGCGGCTTTGCCGGTGACACGCTGGCCTCCGCGCTGCTGGCCAAAGACCAGATGCTGGTCGGGCGATCCTTCAAGTATCACCGCCCGCGCGGCATCGTCGCGAGCGGCGTGGAAGAGCCCAATGGCCTCGTGAACCTCGGCGCCGAAGGCCGGTTCGAGCCGAACCAGCGTGTCACCACCACTGAGCTCTTCGAAGGGCTGGAGGCCAAAAGCCAGAACCATTGGCCCAGCCTGGAATTCGACGTGGGCGCGATCAATGCCCAGCTGTCGAAGTTCATGCCGGCGGGCTTTTACTACAAGATGTTCATCCACCCGCGGCCTCTGTGGAAATACGTCTACGAGCCGTTCATCCGCCAGGCCGCCGGTCTGGGCGCCGCGCCCAAGGCGCGCGATGCGGACACCTACGAGCATCTCTACGCCTTCTGCGATGTGCTCGTCGTCGGTGGCGGCATTGCAGGCCTGCGCGCCGCCCACGCGGCGGCCACCAGCGGTGCCAAGGTGCTGGTGTTGGAACAAACGGCCCATTGGGGCGGGCGCGCGCCCGTCGACGGCGGCCGGATCGACGGGGCAGAGGCGGATGCCTACGTCGCGCGCCTCGTGGCCGAGCTGGCGGGGATGGACAACGTCACGCTGCGCCTGCGCTGCATGGGGGCAGGGGTCTACGATCACGGCTACGCGCTGGGCTATGAGCGGTTGACGGACCACATACCGGGCGCGGACGGCCCGCGCCACCGGCTGTGGCGCATCCGTGCGGGCCAGATCATCACCGCAACGGGCGCCATCGAACGCCCGCTCAGCTTTGCGGGCAACGACGTGCCGGGGGTCATGCTCGCCTCCGCCGTGCGCGACTATGTGGTGAATTTTGCCGTCTCGCCCGGCGACCGGACGGTCGTCGTGACGAACAATGACGATGCCTACCGCACGGCGATTGCGCTGAAACATGCGGGCCTCGACGTGCCTGCCCTCCTCGACGCGCGCGTCAGCGCGACCGACAGCGCGCTGGCGCAGCAGGTGCAGGCGCTGGGCGTGCGGGTCATGATGGGCCAGGGCGTCGCCAAGGTGCTGGGCGGCAAGCGCGTCACCGGCGTCGCAACCTGCTCTCAAGCGGGCGAGGGCGCGATGCTGGAAGAGATCGCGTGCGATTGCGTGGCCATGTCGGGCGGCTGGTCGCCGGTCGTGCACCTGTATTCCCACGCGGGCGGCAAGCTGCTGTGGGACGAGGCGGGCGCGATGTTCCGTCCCGATCCCGCACGTCCCCCGCTGGGTGCAGACGGGACCGGCTTCGTCCACGCGGCGGGCGCTGCGGCAGGGCACATGACACTCGCGTCGCTTCTCTCTGGCGCCGCCGCTGCGGGCAGCGCCGCTGCCAAGGCCGCCGGGTTCGAAGCGGGCGCGCTAGCCGATCCAAATGTCGAAGAGGCGGCGGAGGCGCCGATGGCGCCGGTCTGGATGATGCCCCAGGGCGCCAAGCCAGAATTGCGGGCCAAGGCCTGGCTCGACTACCAAAACGACGTGAAGGTGTCGGACGTTCAACTCGCCGCGCAAGAGGGTTTCGAGAGCGTCGAGCACGCGAAGCGCTACACCACGCTCGGCATGGCAACGGACCAGGGTAAGCTCAGCAATATCAACGGCCTGGCGATCCTTTCTGATGCTTTGGGTCAACCGATCCCCCAAACGGGGACAACGACCTTCCGCCCGCCTTATACTCCCATCTCCATGGGGGCGATCGCGGGCGAGGCGCGGGGCGAGGTCTTCCAACCGCTGCGCCGCACGCCTATGCACGATTGGCACGACGCCCACGGCGCGGAATGGGAGCCTGTGGGCGCGTGGCGCCGCCCCTTCGCCTATCTGCGCGATGGGGAAAGCACCCACGATGCCGTCATGCGCGAGACAAAGAATACGCGCGAACACCTGGGCCTCCTAGACGCCTCCACCCTCGGCAAGATCATCGTCAAAGGCCCCGATGCGGGCCGCTTCCTTGACATGATGTACACCAACATGATGTCGAACCTGAAGCCGGGCAAATGCCGCTACGGCCTGATGTGCAGCGAGAATGGGTTCCTGATCGACGACGGTGTCGTCGCGCGGCTGAGCGAGGAGACCTGGCTGTGCCACACCACCACCGGCGGGGCCGACCGCATCCACCAGCATATGGAGGAATGGCTGCAGACCGAGTGGTGGGATTGGAAGGTCTACGTCGCCAACCTGACGGAGCAATATGCCCAGATCGCCGTCGTCGGACCCAAAGCGCGCAAGGCGCTGGAACGGCTGGGCGGTATGGACGTCAGTGCGGGCGCTCTCGGCTTCATGGAGTGGAAGGAGGGCACGCTCGGCGGGTTCGACGCGCGGGTCTTCCGCATCTCCTTCTCGGGCGAGCTGAGCTACGAGGTTGCGGTGCCCGCCAGCCAGGGCCAGGCCCTCTGGGACGCGCTGATGGTCGTGGGCGCAGATCTGGGCGTCATGCCCTACGGGACCGAGGCGCTGCACATCCTGCGCGCCGAAAAGGGCTTTATCATGATCGGGGACGAGACCGACGGGACCGTGATCCCGCAAGACCTCGGCCTGAACTGGGCCATCTCCAAGAAGAAGGAGGATTTCCTGGGCAAGCGGGCGCAAGAGCGCAGCCACATGACCGACCCCGCCCGATGGAAGCTGGTCGGGCTTTTGACCGTGGACGGATCGGTCCTGCCCGACGGCGCCTATGCAGCGGGTGAGGGGACCAATGCGAACGGGCAGCGGGTGATGCAGGGGCGTGTCACCTCCTCCTATCACTCGCCGAACCTAAACCGCGGGATTGCGATGGGCCTGGTCAAGGACGGCCCGGACCGGATAGGCGAGACGCTGCAATTCCCGGGCACGGATGGGCGCACCTACCATGCGCAGATCGTCAGCCCGGTCTTCTACGACCCGGAAGGGGAGAAACAGGATGTCTGATCCCATCAGCGCGCTGGCCGGCGCCACAGCCACCGGCATCGCCGAGGTCACCAAGCTTGGCTTGCAAGGCATGCTCACGCTGCGCGGCGATCTGGCGGACGGGACCTTGCGCGCCGCGGCGGCGGAGGTTGCGGGCGCCCCAGTGCCCGGCCCGGGTGAGATCAGCCTGGCCGGTGATGCGGGTCTGGCCTGGATGTCACCGGACGAACTGCTGCTCCTGTGCCCGCACGCGGAGGCGGCCGAGCGTGCCGCGCGGCTGGAGGTCGCGCTGGAGGGCACACACAGCCTGGTCGCCAACGTCTCCGATGCCCGCGCGCTCTTTGCCCTGCGCGGCCCCCACGCGGCGGAGGTCCTGGCCAAGCTGGCGCCGGTGGACGTGGCGCGCTTTGCCCCGGGCATGTTCCGCCGCACGCGGCTGGCGCAGATCCCTGCGGCCTTCTGGCGGCCGGAGCCGGAGCTTTTCCACATCATCACCTTTCGCTCCGTTGCACGCTATGCGTTCGACGTGCTGCACACCGCCGCCGCTCCGGGCAGCGAGGTCGGCGCGTTTTGAAGGCGGTGGTCCTCGCGTCGGCCTTGGTCGCGGGCGCTGCGGAGGCGGCGCAGATCGTCTGCGTGACGCAGACTCCGTCGTCCCGCGACTGGGTGCCCGATCAGGTCCTGATCGAGCTCGACTCCGAACGGCTGGAGGCGGCGGTCCTCGACGAATTCACGCTGGAGGCATTGGGCGGGCCGGTGCGGGTGCAGTTCAAACAGGCGGGGCGCCGCAAATTGCAGCTGAGTTGGGAGCTTGTCGGCGCCACCGACAGACAAGGCCGCAAGCAGAACGTCAATTTCCGCATGACGCTGAACATGGCGCGTGGCACTTTCACGTATAACGGCATCGGGGAAAGCTTCTACCTCGCGCCGGGATCGGCGTCGGGCCGGTGCGCGGCCGTGCCAAACTCTTGATCTTTCAAGCACATATCCGGCCGCCTCTTCGCTTTTGAGTTGTGTTTGGGTCGCGACGCCTGCATCGTCCCGGTGTAAGCGATAGGTGTACCCATGCGATTTCTCTGGCTTTTGGCCGCCCTTTTCCCCACGGCCCTTTCCGCGCAGACCTACAAATGCGATATGCAGGCGGGCTGCCCAGACGGTTTCATTCCGCCGGTGATCTTCATTGGCCTTGACCGCGCGGTGGGCAGTGCGGCGGTCTACGACGCCTATGTGAACGAGGTCTACAAGGCTCCGATCCCCGTCGACACGACAAAACGGTCGGAGGCGCTGTGGAAGCTGCGCTGGACCGTCGACGGCATCCCGACCCGCAATTCCGGCGGCGCCGAAGTCCGCTACAGCGCAACGTTCAACATCGCGCGCAAGACATTGGTCCTGAACGGCGACTATATCGGCGCCGATAACCGTATCGCTGGCTCCGGCCGCTGCTCCCAGGTGAAATAGCCCGCTGCATGAAGAGGGGCTTGCGTCTTGTAACGCGTGCCGCCCGGCACACTTTTACCCGTAAATGAGGTATACCATGATCCGATCGCTCTTGACCTGCGCCGCCCTCGCCTTTGCGGCCCCTGCCGCTGCTCAAGCGGTGCTGTATGACTGCACCGTCAACCAGACCAGCGGGCTGGATGGGTGGGTGTCGACCCGCCTTGCGCTGGTCGTCGATGCGCAAGGCGCGGCGCAAGTCGTGGATTCGCTGACCCTGCAATATTACGATGGCGCGGTGCCGGCCCGCGTGCGCAATCGGAACGGCGAGTTGCGCTTTAACTGGAGCATCAGCAACGCGACCGATGTCCGCTCCAGCCGTATCCCGACAGTGTCCTATTTCGCGTGGTTCACGCCTGAAACCGGCGCCGTCCGCGTGCGCGCAAAGCCGGCGGGCTATCCGCAAAGCATGCGCGGGCAGGGTAAATGCACGACCCGTGAAAACATGAACGTGCGGCAGCTCAATCGCCTGCTGCGCGGGTAAGAAACTTTAGTACCGTTGCGCTTGGCACCGTCCGGCGGCTCGGTCCTGAACGCCCGGGGCCATCGCCCGCACCGTGATCTTGCCCGTCTTGACGTTCAGGCGCGCGCGGTACTCGACCTCTGTCTTCAGTGCGAGGGGGTGCTTGCCGTTCACGAAGGCGTCGTCGGGGATGTCGACCGTCCAGTTCAGCAGCGCAACGTCGCCTTCGCGGCCGACGCGCAGGGGCACCGGCCCGCCGGTATAGCCCACCGTGTGGCTGTCGGTCACATCGGCCTGGCCGGAGCGGTTCAGATCCACCAGCAAGCGCTGCGCGACCCAGTCGCCCCGCTTGAGGCTGTCGTGCATCTGGCAATCGAACAGCATCCCGCCCGCTTGGGCGCTGCCCGCAATAAGGCACATCACAACAGCCAGTCCACGCATCACTCGGCTCCTTTGTTCGGGCGTCAGTCTACGGCGCGCGCCGCGTTCACGCAATGTGCGGCGCGGGCTTGACCTTGGCTTGTGCCGCCCAATGTGACAGGCAGGCGATACGACCATTGCGAAAGGACCCCGACATGGCCTTCACCCTTCCCGATCTTCCCTATGCCCACGACGCGCTGGCGCCCCACGGCATGTCGGCGGAAACGCTCGAATACCACCATGACCTGCACCACAACGCCTATGTCACCAACGGCAACAAGGCGATTGCGGGCACCGAGTGGGAGGGCAAGAGCCTCGAAGACATCATCACCGGCACCTACGATGCGGGCGCCGTGGCGCAGAACGGCATCTTCAACAACATGTCCCAGCTGTGGAACCACAACCAGTTTTGGGAGATGATGAGCCCCGGTGACAGCACGATGCCGTCCGAGCTGGAGGCCGCGATCACCGACAGCTTCGGCTCGGTCGACACATTCATGAACGAATTCAAAGCCGCCGGCGCGGGCCAGTTCGGCTCCGGCTGGGCCTGGCTGGTGAAAGACACCGATGGCGGGCTGAAGGTGACCAAGACCGAAAACGGCGTGAACCCGCTTTGCTTCGGGCAGACCGCTTTGCTTGGCTGCGATGTGTGGGAGCATTCCTACTACATCGATTTCCGCAACAAGCGCCCGGACTACCTGGCCAACTTCCTCGACAACCTGGTCAACTGGGAGAACGTCGCCTCCCGCATGTAAGGCATCCGCGATGACCTTCGTTTTGGGGCTGGGAGCGGTGCTCCTGGCCCTTTTCATGTATGCCGCCTGGATCGAGCCCGCGATGCGCCTGCGCGTGCAGCGCTACGATATCGCTTTGCCCGGATGGGGGGCGCGAGCGCCCGTGACGCTGGTGCTGATCGCCGATCTGCACGCCGGTGCGCCGCAAGTGTCGCTGCGCCGGGTGCGGCGGATCGTACGGCAGTCGAATAGCCTTGGCGCGGACGTGGCGGTGCTTCTGGGCGATTACGCGGCGGATCATGCGCTGGTTTGGTCCAGCTACACCAAGCGAGAGATCATCGCCGAACTGGCGCACCTGCGCGCCCCGCTGGGCACCTTCGCGGTGCTCGGCAACCACGATTGGTGGCAGGACCCCGAAGCTGCCCGCACCGCCCGCCTGCCGGAGGCCGCCACCGCGCTTGAGGCCGAAGGGATCAGCCTGCTGGAAAATGCCGCCGTGCCCCTGCGGGACGGGGCGGACCGCTTCTGGCTCGCGGGGCTGGCCGACCAGCGGCCCCTGTCGCTCGACCCGGCGGAGGACGGCTTCGACGATATCGACCTGGCCATGGCGGAGGTGCCGGCCGATTGCCCCGCGATCCTGCTGGCGCACGAGCCGGATATCTTCCCCGACATCCCCGCGCGCGCGCTGCTGACGCTGTCCGGTCACACCCATGGCGGCCAGGTGCGCATCGGCCGCTGGTCACCGGTTATCATGGCGGCGGAGACGGAGCGCTATGCTTACGGCGTCTACGAGCACGGCGCGCAGCGGCTCGTCGTGTCGGGCGGGCTAGGATGCTCGGATGTGCCCTTGCGGCTGGGGATGCCGCCGGAGATTACGCTCGTGACCCTACGCGGAACGGGGGGCGAGGACCTCTAGCGCCGCGTCGGCGTCCGGCACGATCTGAAGGAAGCCCAGAAGGCTCGCATCGGCAAAGCCTTCGTCCACCACATGGCGCAGCAGCGCCACCAGCGGGTCCCAGTAGCCATCCACGTTGATCAGCGCGACGGGCTTGTCGTGCAGGCCCAGCTGGCGCCAGGTCAGCACCTCGAACAGCTCGTCCAGCGATCCGGCCCCGCCCGGCAGCACGGCGACCGCATTGCAGTTCATGAACATGACCTTTTTGCGCTCGTGCATGGTTTCGGTCACGACAAAGGCCGTCAGGTCGGTCTTGCCGACCTCGCGCGCCAGAAGATGCTCGGGGATCACGCCCATCGTGTCGCCGCCTGCGGTTTGCGCGGCCCGCGCCGTGCGGCCCATCAGTCCCACATCGCCAGCGCCGTAGACCAGTTGCCACCCGCGGGCCGCGATGCCGTGGCCGAGCGCGTCCGCCGCCGCCCCATAGGCGGGCCGCGTGCCGGAGCGGGAGCCGCAGTAGACGCAGATCGCATGGGCCATGGGGACCGCCTTTCGTCGCCGTGTCAGTCATTTGGGACATCAAAAGGCCGTGCAGGGCTTGCCTTTGACCCGTGATAGCGTGACTGATATGCAGCTTCAACGCCAATGCAGCGGTGGACCCGATGAGCAAGTCTGCGTCTTTCATGTCCGGAAACGGCCTCGTGGTCGGGGCTGCGGCCATCGTGACCGCGGGTGCCGTTGGCGTCGCCGCCTATGTAGGCCTGCCGCGCGGGGCGGACGCGCCCGTGGCGGACGCTGCAGCGGTTCAGACCGCCGCCTTGCCGGCGGAAGCACCTGCGCCGGAGCCGGAGCCGCAAGCCGCGGCCCCAGAAGCCCCTACCATCGACGAGGTGCGCGTGCAGCGGGGCGGCATTTTCGTCGTCGCTGGCCGTGCCGCACCCGGTAGTGTCGTGTCGGTCCGCCTCGATGGGCAGGAGAATACCAGCGCCGAGGCGAATGCCGGCGGCGCCTTCGCCGCGGTCTCTACCGTGACCCCCAGCCCCAAGGCGCGGGTTCTGACCGTGGTGCAACGGTCCGCCGACGGCACCGAGACGCCGGGGCTGGAGGAAGTGATCCTCGCCCCCGTACCCGTAGACGATGCACCCGTGGACGACGCAGCCGCGGAAGATGCGCCCGCCGAAGCGGTTGTCGGCGAAGCCGCGCCCGCGGAAGAGACGCCTGCGGATGTTGCGGAAACCGCGCCCGCGACGACTGACACGCCGGCCGCCGAAGAAGAGCCGGTCGCTGAGGCCGCGCCCGCGCCAGAGGCTGACGTCGCGCAAGCGGACGCATCCCTCGCGCAGGAAGCCGCGCCCGCCGACACGGCGCAGTCTGCATCCGCGCCGGACGATACCCCGACACAGACTGCAGATACCGCCGAGGACTCCCCAACCCGAACGGCAGAGACAGGCGAAGCGGCAACCCCCGAGCCGAGCGCGCCCGCTGCGCCGGAACGCGTGGCGATCCTGCGATCGGATCAGGACGGTGTGCGCCTCGTCGGCCCGGGCACCCCGCCGGAGGTGATGGACAACGTCGCGCTCGACACGATCAGCTACTCGGACGAGGGCGACGTGCAGCTTGCAGGCCGCGCCCAATCCGAAGCGGACGAGGTGCGCGTCTACCTCGACAATTCGGCCATCGCCGTGCTGGAGGTCGACGACCAGGGCCGGTGGCGCGGCGACCTGCCGGACGTCGATACCGGCATCTACACCCTCCGCATCGAC
>JBCDFL010000042.1:0-19390 GCA_039178165.1 Pseudomonadota bacterium
CGCGCGCGCCTCATGCGCAAGCGCCGCCTCCCGGCGGCGCAGCTCTTCCAGCTCGATCAGAGCTTCGCGCAGTCTTTCGTCTTCCGCCATCTGGCGCGGGCGCCCCCGTTCAGGATCACGATGCGCCGAAGACTAGGCATGAGATCATTAAGTTTCCATGTCTGTTGCCGCTGCCGGCCATCGGCCCCTGCTCTCCGAACGAGAAGAAGCCGAGGAACGGCGCGCCGCCCAACGCCTCTGCCGTGCCGCCGGTCACGACGTCCAGCTTGTCGCGCAGCGACAGCATGCAGCCGCCGCAATAGACCATGAGCGCACCCGCTACGGCGCCACTGCGCGGCATGGCCTGCGCGGCGACCCGGCCCGCCCGGGCGGCCAGCGCTTCGGTCGTGCCGGTCATCTGGGTGATCGCCTCACCCTCCGCCACGTCGGCGAATAGCGTGACCGCGCCGCTGGCATCGGCTGTCGCCGGATGGGCCAGAAGGTAGGTCGGGATGCCCTGGACCGCCTCCGCGCTGCGGCCCAGCGGCCAGAGCGTGGCCGCGGACAGGATATTGGCGTCCGCGTCCGCAGCTGGCGACGGCAGCGCGCCGCCCGACCACTCTTGCAACACGTCGAAGGCAGGGGCGCCGTCGATCTCGATCATCCGGCGCCCGTCGGCGCGGGTGACGCGGCCCGCCTGGCCCGTCGGGGCATAGCCGTTCTGGTAGGCGTAACTGACCGGCACCGATGGAAACATCGCGGTGACCACAACCCCGTCGCCGCAGGTCCCCTGCCCGTCCAGTACGTACCACGCGCCGGCGACGGCATTGTCCGCGGCGCTGCCACCGATGATGGGTGCGGCGGTGCCGATCGTGTCTTCGATCCCCTGCAGCACGGCCTCTTCTGCGCCGGGCGTGGCGGTGACCCAAAGGACGTCCGGCACCTCCCCTTCGCGGGCGCAGGCCGCCAGCGCCGCTTCGGTCGCCCGCTGCGCCGCGCCGCGGGCGCCGTCCGCGCCGAACGCCGCGCGGCCCGTGCCGTAATCCCCAGCTGCGTCGCGCAGGACAAAGAGGGTTAGACCCGCCTTAGTGCTGTGCCCCGCTGCGCTCATCGCGCCGCGGCAGGAGCTGGCGCCGTGCAGCGCGCCGATGCCAAGGGCCGACAGTCCCGCCTGGACCTGCGCCGCAGGGTGATCCGCGTTCGCCGCGGCAAAGACGAAATCGGCGCCTCGGGCGGCCTCTGCCACCGCCTCCAGCGCGCGTGCGGTGTCCGTAAGGTCGCTTGCAACCGTCTCGATCTTCATCGGCCCCATCCTTTTGGCGGCAGGTTAAACGGCGGGAAAAGGATGGGCGCGCGCCCGGGCGTATAGGGACCTATCCTTTCGGATAGGCGGCGGCGATCATGTGATCGGTAAGGCCGGTATAGGTTTCCGCCCAGGCGCGCTGCGCCTCCGACGTCATGTCGGGGCCAAGCAGGGCCTGCAGCGTCTCGATCAGCGCGCCGCCCACCGCGCCGTAGTGATCGGCCTGCACACCGTAATCGACATGGCGCAGGGCCAAAGCCTCCGCCGCGGGCAGCAGCGTTTCGGGCGCATCGAGGTGATCGACGATGAAGTTCAGCGTCGCCACCAACTTGGCCCCCTGCGCGTCCATATCGCTTTGGAACAAGGGCCGGACCGCTGGTGCGGCGGTGAAAAGGCGGGTGTAGAACTGGCGCGCGAGCGCCGTGTCTTGCGAGACCGCGCGCGCCCAGGTCAGTCGGATGTGATCATTGTGCTCCAAGCCGGCGGCCCTTCTGAGACATTTGGCCCGCCCACCCTGCCACCGACCCGGCCCGCCGCCAACCGCGTTGTGGCGCGCGGGGCGCTACGCCGCGGAGGGCTTGCGCCGCCGGCGCCGGCGGGGACGCCCTGCCCCCTCGCCTGGCTTGCCGCGCCCGCGATGGGGCAGTTTTTGCGGCGCTTTGCGCGCGGGCGCCACCGGCTCGGGCGCTGTCCCGCTGGCCACGGGGATCGTGATCTTCATCAACCGTTCGATCTGGCGCAGATACGCGACCTCGTCCGCCGCGCAGAAGGCCACCGCCTCCCCCGCGCGGCCGGCGCGGGCGGTCCGACCGATCCGGTGCACGTAATTTTCCGCCACTTCGGGCAAATCGAAGTTGATCACGTAAGCCACACCCGGAATGTCGATCCCGCGCGCGGCGACGTCGGTCGCCACCAGCACGGTTACGGTGCCGTCGCGGAACGCCTGGATGGCGCGGTCGCGCTGGCCCTGGCTTTTGTTGCCGTGGATGGAGGCGGCGTTGTAGCCGTCGCGCACGAGGTTTTTCATCAATCGCTCGGCGCCGTGTTTGGTGCGAGCGAAGACCAGTGTCAGGGCATCTAGATCGGCGCTAAGCACCTCGCGCAGCTTGGCCGGTTTGTCGGCCTTTTCGACGAAATGCACGCTTTGCGCGACCTTGTCCGCGGCCTTGCCCGGCGGGCTGACCTGGACCCGGCGCGGGTTCGACAGATAGGAACGCGACAGCTCCTCCATCTGTTTCGGCATAGTGGCGGAGAACAGCATCGTCTGCCGCGGGGTGCCAAGCGCGGGCGCGATCTTGCGTAGCGCATGAATGAACCCAAGGTCCAACATCTGGTCCGCCTCGTCGAGGACCAGATGACGGGTCTGCGACAGGTCCACCGCGCCCCGCTCCATGAGGTCGATCAGGCGCCCGGGCGTCGCCACCAGGACATCAGTGCCGCGGGAAAGGCCGTTGATCTGCCGGTTAATCGACTGACCCCCGACCACCGTGAAGATGCGCAGGCGCGTATCTTGGGCCAGGTCTTTGAGGCTGTCCGCGATCTGGTTCACCAGCTCGCGCGTCGGCGCCAGGATCAGCGCCCGCGCCGTCTTGGGCGCCGGTTTGCCCTTCCCGGCCAGCAATTGGTCCATCAGCGGCAGGCCAAAGGCCAGGGTCTTGCCCGTGCCGGTCTGCGCGAGGCCCAGAACGTCGTGCCCTTCAAGGGCCAGCGGGATGGCTTGGTTTTGAATGGGTGTCGGGGTCTTGAGGCCCGCGCGCGAGAGCGCAGCGTTCAAGGCGGGCGCGAGGCCCAGCATATCGAAATCGAACATCGATCTCCTGTCTCGCCCCCGCACAGCGGAGGCGACAAATAAGGGTTGCGCGCCCAAAATGGACGCGTCCGGAACCCTGCGTGACGGAGACCGAAGGGGGATCGGGTGCGGCAGGCGCGCCTGTGCGCGCGGGGCTGCTCACGCTGCAACGCAGCACCCTGCAACCCCAAATGGGCCGCACTCGGCCCGAAGTCAATGGCTCAGTCGCTCGGCCCGTTGGTCGGCTGGGTAAGCGCGGTCAGGTAGATCTCCCGGAAGGTCGCGAACGGGATGACCGGGTTCTGCGCCAGATTCAGGTTGGCGACGGAGAACGGCGTCCGCGGATAGATCCCGGCAGAGCGCAGATCGCGGGAAAAGCGGACGCAGCGGTTTTGCGCGCAGACCTGACCGGGCTGCACCTGGACCGCGGATTGCGCGGCGGCGGGGGCGCTGAACATCGGTGCGCTCAAAAGACTTGCAACGAGGGCGGAGCGAAGAAGTGTCATGAAATGTCTTTTCAAAGTCCGAGGCTGGAATGCCCCAAAGCTATGAAAGTTCCGCCGCGCGGCAACGCACGGTTGCGCAACCGCTTCGTGAGCGGGGCGCTAGGCGCTGATCTCGGCCCACCAGGCGGCGGTCCGCGCCATCCCCTCGTCGAAGGAGACGCTGGGGCGCCACCCCAGCTCTTGCGCAGCGCGCTTGATGTCGAGGACGTTGCGCCGGACATCGATACCGCGCGAGGGGTGGTATTCGACGTTGAGGGGCCGCCCGGTCGCGATGCGCACCCCCTCGATGATCTGGTTGATCGACGTTGCCTCACCCGCGCCCACGTTGATCTCGGTCGCATCGCCCTCGTAGGCCGTCGCTGCAACGAAGGCCTGCGCGATGTCGGAGACGTAGATGAAGTCCCGCTCCACCGTGCCGTCGCCCCAAATCTCCATCGTGGTTCCGTCCACGGCGTGCTGCATGGCCGCGGCGATGACGCCCTGCGCCCGCGTCGCGCGCTGGCCGACGCCGTAGGGGTTCGACAGGCGCAGCGATAGCGTCTTCATCGGCCCGGACTGGCCCACGAGGCGCAGGAAATGCTCGATGGCGAGCTTGGACGCGCCGTAACCGTTGCGCGGCCGGGTGACCGCATCCTCGTGCAACCAGCCCTCCGCCGGTGCGTCATGGCCGTAGACGGTGCCGCCGGAGGAGGCGAAGACTAGCTTACGCACTCCGACATCTTTGCAAATTTCCGCGACGCGCAGGGTGGCGGCCACGTGCCCCTTCGCCTCGTGGTACATGTTGCTCTGCGACGAGCCGGGCAGTGAGGCATTCGCGAGAAAGATCGCGTAATCGCGCCCTTCGGCGACCGAGGCGACCAGATTGGTGTCCGCGATCGAGCCTGTGACCCACTCGACCTTCATGCCCAAATCGGACCGCACGCCGATCACATCCATCGCGACGGGTGTGATCCCGGCGGCGTGCAGGGACTGCAAAACGTGGCCCCCGATAAACCCACCCCCACCAAATACAACCGTGCTCTTGGGCTTCACTGAGGCGGCTCCTTGGCAATGCGTTCGTCGGCAATACAAAGGCAGCCGTAACCGGTTGCACTCGCCTTGACCACACTTAACCCCGTCCAAATCATAGATATGTGAAGTGACACAGGGGGCAGCGCTACTTGCGGTAGCAATCGGCGCAAAAGCCCGTGCGAGACGGCCCGCTCCGGTCTATACGGCACAGGCGCCGCGCAAGGAGCCGCCCCATGCCGATCACCCGCCTGCCCAACGGCAAGCTGCTATATTTCGCCCATGTGCCCAAGGCCGCGGGCACCGCGGTGGAGGAGTATCTTGTCACCCGCTTCGGCCGATTGGGGCTTCTGGACCGCGGCTTTGGCCGGCGCAGCGCGGCGGAGGCTTGGACCTACGGGCCGCCCCAGCACATGCCGGAGGCGGTGCGCCGCGATCTGCTGCCCGACCGGCTGTTCGACGCAATGTTCGCCACGGTGCGTCACCCGGCGACGCGGCTGCGCAGCGCCTATCTGTTTGCCCGCGATCACGAAGGCTCCGTGCCCAAGGGGGTGACGTTCCCGGTCTGGGTGCGCGGGCTCCCCCGCACTCTGGCGACAGATCCGGGCGCGGCGAACGGGCACGTGCGCCCCATGGTCGACATCGTGCCGCCGCGCGCCGCCGTGTTCCGCATCGAAGACGGCCTAACGCCCGTCGTCACCTGGCTGGATCAGCGGGCCGGCAAGGCCGACGGCCCGCGCGAGATCGCGCCGAAAAATCGCATTCGCGACGTACTCGCCGACCGGGATATGCCGGTCGAAGAGATCGCGCTGACGGGCAAGATCTGCGCCGAGATCGCAGAGATCTACGCCGCCGACTACGCACGCTTTGGCTACGACGCCGTGCCGCCAGCCTAGGCCGGCAGCACCATGTCGAGCGCCGTGCTCAGATACGCCGACCGTTTCGCCGCCAAAGTGCCCTGCGGCCGCACGAAGATCAGCAGCATCCCGTCCCGCGGCATCGTGTAGCCGCCCAAATCCGCACTCAGCGGCCCAAACCCAGTGCCGTTGAGCGCGTGGCCATCCACACTCCACAGCGTGTCGCGGGTGATATCGGCATTGCTGTCGTGGGTCCCGTCCGGCAGGCCATATTGCGCACACACCCGCATATCCAGCGCCGTCACATCGCTCGCGTTGACCCGCACCAGTCCCGACAGCGCATGAAGCACAGCGCCGCCCGCCAGCGGCAGGCCCAGATAGGACCAGTTCACGTTCGGCTCGGCGCCCGTCCCGCAGGAATTGTTGTGCTGGCCGCCCTCGTGGCCGAATTGGCTGTGAAACCCGGCCCACGCGGCGTTGGTGTAGCAGTCCCAGCGCCCGGTGATGGGAAAGCGCGTCCGCGTCGCGCTGCCGGAGGGGAAATGCACCTGCCCGGTGCCGGCATCGACCTCGAGCGCCGTGTTCCAGGTTCCGCCATCGGCGCTGACCTTGATGCTGAAATCATCGGTGCCAGCGGTCCCCATCTCCGCCCGGCCGGAAAAAGCGCTTTGGAACAGCAGGCTCGCCGTATCCGTTGCGCTGGCCTTGTTGAGCTTGAGCTGATGGCCCGCGCCCGCATTGTTCAAAAGCGTCGCGTCCGCATTCACGCTCAGCCGGTTGGTGTCATCCGCGCCCGCATTGATCCCCAGGCGCGGCAGCACCTCCGGCACGCCGCCCGCTTGCCAGTCCCCGGCATGCCAGGTCCGCGTCTCGCCGGTGCCGGCATCCCCGGCGATCCAGCCGGGCTGCGGCGTGATGAACACCCAGCCGCCGTTCAGATAAGCGGCCAGCGCACCCTCCGCCTGCCCCGCCCATGCGCCGGTCGGCGCCGCGCCCAGGGCATAGACATCGCCGGGCACCGGTACGGCGGGCGGGGTTTCGGCGTCGAAGGCAGACACCGCCAATTGCGTCAGCACGTCCAGTTGGGCCAGCGCCTCGTTGTGCGTGACGTGCTTTTGCGCCTGCGCCGCTGCGATAAGAGGCAGGGACAGGATCGGGGTCGTATGATCGGTCATGGCAGGCTCCGAAGCCGGCTCGGCCCGTTCACCATTGGGCTAAGCCGCGAAAATTGCGAAGAAAGTGAGGCGCGTGGTGGAGGCGGTTTCTCCGCCCATAAAGTTAACCAGGCTTTAAGCGGGCGTACGCCGACCCAAGCGTGCGCGCCCGTTGCCTTACCCGCGCGGGACCTCTAAACACTTGGCATAACTGGGGAAACGACGCGCGGGTGCGACATGGCAAAGTGGGCGACACAGGCGGCCCGGGCGGGCAATACGCCAGCCGCCGCTGCGATGTTGGCGCGCGGATACCAATTCCGTACGGGTCCGTGTGGGCTTTGCCTGCACCGGGCGGTGGCGCATGTTTGACGTCTTTCGTCCCGGCCTCGCGGCGGAGGCGCTGATTGATCTGCGCTTCATGCAGCGCCGCTACGGGCCGGAGATCGCCGACAAGACTATGGCGCGCGCCCTCTTCAACGAGCGCTTCCCCGAAGAGATCATCGAACTTGGCCGCGATTTCGACGCGCCGTTCTACCTGGCGCAGAACGAGGATGTGCGCGCGGCGCGGATCAACCCCATGGATCATTTTCTGGCCCATGGTCAGTTCGAAGGGCGGCGCCCGCATGCGGACTTTGACCGGACCGCGCTGCTGACCGAGCGTGGCGCGCGCATCCGCCGGAACCTGCTTCAGTACCTGCTGCCGGAGGACTATTTCGCCCTCAGCGGGCACGACGTGCCGGTCGATATCGACCCGGTCATGCACTTTTTCACCTACGGGCACAGTATGGAGCTGCCGCTCTTCCCGGCCTTCGATGCGGCGTTCTACGCCGCGCAAAACCCCGAAGTCACCGGCACAACAGCCCAGAACCATTACGTTTTTTTCGGTCACCTGGAAGGGCGTCCGGCGAATGCAGACGGCACGTGGCAGATCGACATTTGCGCGCAAGACGCCGCAACCATCGAAGCGATCCGTCCGCTGATGGACATAGCGCTGTACAAAAGCCGCCTGGATCCCCGGATTGCGGAGAGGGTCGATCCGGCAATGCACTACTTCTATTTCGGCGAACGCGCGGGGCTGATGCCGAACCGGTCCTTCGATCCGGTATGGTACCAAACGCAAAATCCCGGGATTGTGCAGGACGGCCGGAACGCGTTCCACCATTTCGAGACCGAAGGCCGCGCGCAGCACCGCACGCCGAACAATTGCGGCGGCGCGCTTCTGGCCGCTGACACGCAGCCCGCCCCGCCCCCGGGCCGCGCTGCCGGCTACATGGCGCAAGATCAGGACGGCACGCCGCGGGTCTCCGTCGTGATCCCGGTCTATGACGGACACCGCGAAACGCTCGACTGCATCCGCGCCGCCATCGGCGCCGCCACGGATGTGCCGTTCGAGGTGGTCGTGCTCGACGACGCGAGCCCGAACCCCGCGCTCAGCGCGGACCTCGCCGCGCTCGCGGGCGATTTGGGCTTCGTCTACCGCCGCAACGGCAAAAATATGGGCTTCGTCGGCACCTCAAATATTGGCCTGCGTCGCGCGCTCGACATCGGCACGCCCTATATCTTGCTGCTGAACAGCGACACGCGCGTCTACGATGGGTGGCTGGACGCGATGTTGGAGGCGATGGAAAGTGATCCCGCCATTGCCTCCGCCACCGCCTTTTCCAACAACGCGACGATCTTCAGCTACCCGCACGGCCACGACGCGGCGTGCCACGGCCTGGAAATCCCGCAAGAGGCGCTCGCACGTCACTTTTCGGCAAGTACAGCCGCGCTGGTCGACGCGCCGACCGGCATGGGCTTTGCCCTGATGCTACGGGCTGAAGCGCTTGCACAGACCGGACTTCTGGACGAGGCCGCGTTTGGCCGCGGCTACGGGGAGGAGGTCGATCTGTGCCGCAAGCTGCGCCTGGCCGGCTACCGCAATGTCTGCGCACCGCGCGCCTACGTCACCCATTACGGCAGCATCAGCTTTGGCCTGCTGCAACAGGATGCGAGCGCCCATGCGCAAGATATCCTCGATGTGCGCTATCCCGATTATCACCTCGAAGTCTTCGACTTCATCAACAGCGATCCCTTCCGCCGCATCCGCCGCGATGTCGACACCGCCCGCCTGCGCGAGGTGCTGCAAAAGCGGCCCTTCATCCTGTCGATCACGCACGATTTGGGCGGTGGCATCGACACGTTCTGCCGCGACTTTTATCCTAAGGCGCAAGATGCCGGGCTGGATGTGATCGAGGTGCGATTGGGCCAGAACGGGTCGCTGTCGCTGGAGGTGCGCAGCGCCCACGCCTACGCCTTTCCCAACCTCGTCCAAATGGGGATGGAAGAGGGCTTGAACCTGCTGGAAGACATCTGCGGCGCCAGCGGTCTGCGCGGCGTCTTCATCCAATCGCTGATCACGCTGCCGGTACCGTCCTTCCCGCGGCTGCGTACACTCCTTCAGGGGCTGCGGCAGCGCGCGGTTCGGATCGTCTATGTCGGGCACGACTACCAGTATAATTGTCCCCGGGCGAACTACATCGACAACCTCGCGACCTTCTGCGGCGTCGGCAGCGATGCCAAATGCGAGACCTGCGTGAAATGGACCGGTCACGCGCCCGGCGCCTCCATCCGCATTTGGCGGGACTTCTTTGCCGACGTGATCGCAGCGGCGGACAAGATCGTCTTCCCCGACCCGGCCGGTGCAACCCTGTTCGAGCGGGCCTTCCCCGACTACGCCGGGGAGCGCGCGGTCGTGCCCCATGCCGAAGATCACATGGCCAGCTTGCAGCGGCCCGCCCACGCGGCCCCGCCGGACGATCCGCTGCGTCTGTGCCTGATCGGCGCGATTGGTCCGCACAAGGGCTCGCGCATCTTGCGCAGCCTGGCCAAGGAGGCCGCGCGGCGGCAATCGGGCATCGAATTCCATGTCGTGGGCTATACCGACCTCGACATGGCCGAATTTTCCAACGTTCACATCCACGGCCGCTACGCGAGCGCCGCGGAAGCCCTGGACCGCGTCGACCGGATCGACCCGCATCTGTGCCTCGATCTGTCGATCTGGCCGGAGACGTATTGCTACACCGTCTCGCTGATGATCGCGTCCGGCCGGCGGGCGGCCTGCCTGGACATCGGCGCGCAGGCCAACCGCTTTCGCGCGCTGGGGCACGACGTGCTCGATTACGCGCTCACACATCGGACCGGCGCGCTGCTCGATGCCGTGCAGGTCGCTGCAACGCGCGACACGCCGGTGCCTGCAGCGCCCAATTGGGCATCCGCCGTGACGTTCGAGCACTACCGCTAATGGAAATGCCGCATTCCAAGGCACAAACAGCGACACAATGGCGCAAGCCCGCCCGCGGGATCGCTGGCATGCGGGCCTGCCCCTTGGTATAGCGGCGGCGGCTATGCCAAAGAACGCGCGCAACCCGGAGAGATGCGGTGTCCCAATTGACAGATCGCTCTGCAGACCCCGCGCCTGACAGTATCGAAGACGAAACTGACAGGTTGCGCGACCGATTTGACGCCGATTACTACCTGACCCACAACGAAGACGTCATCGACACGATCCACCAACGCGGCGTGGATGCGTTTGCGCATTTCATGTCGGACGGTTGGCTGGAAGGGCGCGATCCCTGCGCCGAATTTTCCACGATGTATTACCTGCAGGCGAACAAAGACATCGCGGATGCCGGGATGAATCCCTTCGTCCACTGGGTCCTGCACGGTGAAGCCGAAGGCCGGCCCGGCAAGGCGGACCCGGAACGGGCCGCGCGCCGTTTCTTCGACAACATGGCGCCAGCGCCGCGGGCGGAGCTGGAGAAGCATTTCGACGAAGCCTACTACCTCGGGCTGAACGGTGATGTCGCCGCAGCGGTCGAAGGCGGCGCGATGACGGCGCTGGAACACTTTATGGTCTACGGCTGGCGCGAGGGCCGCAGCCCAAGTCCGCATTTCTCGGTCCGCTACTACCTCGAGCAAAATGGCGATATCGCGGAGTCCGGCGTTAACCCCTTCCATCACTGGATTTTCCACGGACGCACCGAAGGGCGCCACGGCCGAGACCCGGACGGCAAGCCGGAACGTGTCACCCAACCCCTTTCGGCCATCGACCCAGCCCACCGCGCCGCCCTCGAAGAGGCGTTCGACACCGAATTCTATCTCATGCGCAACCTCGACGTCGCAGAGGCCGTCATGCGGGGTGAGACGGACGCCTTCCGCCACTTTATGACCCACGGCTGGACCGAAGGGCGTGACCCGAGCCGCGAGTTCAGCATCGCCCACTACCTTGGGACGTACCAAGACATCGCCAATGCGGGCATCAACCCGTTTCAGCACTGGGTCCTGCATGGCCAGGCCGAGGGGCGCAGCGGCGTGCCGGCCGTCAAAGACATCGACGAAAGCGCCGACATCAAGGTCGATGCCGTGCCGCGCCGCGACTACGCCGAAGCGGCAACGATGTTCGATGCCGATTACTACTTGGACCGCTACCCCGAGGTCGCTGAGCGAGGGGTCGACCCGCTGGCCCATTACATGCTGATCGGCTGGCGCAAGGGCTTCGACCCCTGCCCCGAATTCTCGACCGACTTTTACCGCTTTTGCTACCGCGATATCCGCCAGTCAGGGGCGAATCCGTTCCTGCATTGGCTGCGCCACGGACGCGCGGAAAAACGCGAGGCGCTCAGCTATGTCGACCGAATGCGCTCACAGTTCCGGCCCAAAGTCTCGATCATCCTGCCCAACTACAACCACGCGCCCTACCTGCCGCAGCGGATCAAATCGATCGCGGACCAGACCTACGACAACGTGGAGCTGTTCATCCTCGACGACAAATCCCCGGACAACAGCCAGGACGTGATCCGCCAGACCGTGGCCGATCTTGAGATCGAGGCGAACCTGGTCTTCAACGAAGAGAATTCCGGCAACGTCTTTGCCCAGTGGCGCAAGGGCCTGTCGATGGCAACCGGGGATCTGATCTGGATCTGCGAAAGCGACGATTTTTGCGAGCCCGACTTCCTCGAACGATTGGTGCCGCACTTCGCCGATCTGTCGGTGAACATGGCCTTCGGGCGTATCCAGTTTTCGGACGCCGATGGCGGTTTCCGCGAGGGATTGGACGGCTACCGCGAGGGGGCAGAGGCCGGCATTTGGGATCGCAGCCGCACCCGCCCCGCGGCCGAATGGTTCTCGGGCGCCTTTGGCGTCAACAACGTCTACGCCAATGTCGGCGGCGGCATCTTCCGCAACATCCCCCTGCCCGACCGGGTGTGGGAGGAGGCGCGCACCTACCGCATCTGCGGAGACTGGTTCCTTTACCAGCACCTGGCGGGCGGGGCGCAGATCACGTTCGAGCCGGCAGCGGTCGCCTATTTCCGCCAGCACGACAAGAATACCTCCGCAACCAACTTCCACCGGATGTACTACTACGAAGAGAACATCCGCATTCTGTCTGCGCTCATCGACCGTTGGGGCATCCCGCGGTCCACGCGCGAAAGCTTCCTGGGCAAGGTGCGCGCGCAGTGGAAGCATTTCGGCATGGCAGACGAACACGGCGATTTCGACGCGCATTTCAATACCGCCGCGGTGCTCGACGGCACGCGCAGCCAGCTTCACATCCAGCTGCACTTCCTGGGCTTTCACGCCGGCGGCGGGGAGCTATTTCCGATTAACCTGGCCAATGCGCTGCACAAATCGGGGCAGATCGTCTCGCTTCTGGCGACGGATATGTCGGACATCAACACCGACATGCTGGCCCGGCTCCATCCCGGCATCGCGATCTACAATGCGATGCAGATGGCGGGCGCGGGCCGCGCGGACTACTTCGCCTCCGCAGGCGTGTCGGTGGTCAACAGTCACGTGGCCAGCGCCGACGCCCTGCTGGCGAATACGGACCCAGAGACCCCGATGGAAGTGCCTTATGTCGTGACGCTCCACGGCTCTTACGTGGCGCTCGACGGGGCGCCGGGCCCGATCGTCGATTGGATCCTGGAGAACGTCCAGACCTGGATCTACACCGCCGACCGCAACCTCGAATTCTTTGAAGAGCGAGATGTGGTCAACGACGTCTTCCTCAAATTGCCGAACGCGATGCCGCAGGACGACCGCGACGCCGCCTTCACCCGCGCGGATTTGGGCATTCCCGACGATGCCCTGCTGTTCACGATGGTGGCTCGCGGGATCAAGCGCAAAGGCTGGCGCGCCTCGATCGAGGCGTTCCGCGCGCTGAAAGACCGGCACGGCGTGGACAATGCCCACCTCATCCTGGTCGGTGAAGGCAAATCGACCGATCATGCCAAGGGGCTCGCCGCGGGCCTGGATGGCGTGCACTTCGTCGGCTACCAATCGCAGATCAACGGGATTTTGCGCATGTCGGACGTCATGATCCTGCCGACCCGGTTCGAGGGGGAAAGCTTCCCCTTGTGTCTGATCCAGGCTTTGCAAGAAACGATACCGGCCGTTGCAACGGATTTGGGTGAAATCGCGAACATGATGCGCGCGGAAGAGGATTACGCCGGTGTGCTGGTCCGCTACGAGCGGGACAGCCAGGCGTTCTTCGACGCGTTCGGGCACGCCATGGCTCAGATCGCCGATCCGGCGGAACGGGCCCGCGCCCGCGCCGCCGCCAAGATCGCAGCGGAACGGTTCGACATGGATCGGCTGGCCTTGCGCTATGTCGATGTTTACAAAGACGTAATGCTTCCCTTGGGCGCGGCGGAGGCTTAGGCTGGGCGCCGCACCCAGGACCAGGGAAGAGGCGCGCGGCCTGCGCGCAGAAGGATGAAGAAGAGTATGGGACGTAAAATTATCCTGCACGGCGGTTTGCCGAAGACAGGCACGACCACTGTTCAGAACGCGTTTTGGCAGGCGCGCGAGATGCTGCTGGCCGAAGGACGCCTGATGTATCCCAGCGTGGACGCCAACCACACCAACGCCATCTGCACGATCTTCCTGGACGATCCCAGCAAACACATCACCAACCAGATCGCGGCCATCGGCGGCAACGTCGATCTGGCGGCCTTGCAGGATGAGTACCGCGCCAAGATCGAAGCGGACCTGAACCGCGATGGCTGGGACGTGGCCCTCATCTCCGCCGAAGGAATCGCCAACCTCTCGGCCGCCGAAATCACCAAATTCCGCGACTGGGCCCTCGGCTTCGCGGACGAGATCGAAGCGCTCTACTGGGTCCGCGAACCCGTCGCCTTCGCCACCTCAAATGCCCAACAGCTGGTCAAGGGCGGGTGGAGCGCCGAAAAGCTGAACGAGCAACTGCCCGTACCCAATTTCCAAGGCCGCATCGGTAATGCCATTTCCGTGTTCGGCCGAGACTCCGTTCGGATCGAACCCTTCGAGGCCGCGATCAAACACGAAGGCGGGGTCGTCGGGGCATTTGCGGACCACGTCGGTCTGGACCCCACGCTGGCCGCGCGCATTGCGGATTCCGAAAGCCACGACAACGTCGCGCTCAGCGATGAGGCCGTCAAAATGCTGATGCACCTCAACAAGGTGCGTCCCCTCTTTGCATCGGAGGAAGAGCAACGGCGCACCGGGCACGAAACGATGCAAATGCAACGGGTTGTCGGGACCAAGTTCAAGTTCAGCCTGGCGATGCGACGCCGCATCTATAACTTCACGCGCCCGGATGTCGCTTGGCTTAACAAGACTTTCGACCGCTCGCTGTACCAGAAGCCGTTCGATGATCGCGACGATCAAGACAAGGCGCTGCGTCCGGACACATTGGCGTCCATTGCGATGTTGATTTCGGACATCCTGAACGAAAACGAAGCGCTTCGTCTGACGTTGAAGACCCAACATAGCCTCGAAGATGGGGATCCTGCGCGCGCGCAAAGCAACGCGGCCCGCGCGACGCGCTTGTCCGGGGAAAAGAGTTTCGTGCGTGAGGCGCTGAAACGGATACCGATCTCCTAAAGATCGAGATGTAAGGGGCCTCCGATGAGCGTTGGATCGGACCGATCAAAGTGCATTCTTCACATCGGGATGCCAAAAACAGGCTCGAGTTCGATCCAAGAATTCCTCGGGACGGCGCAAACATCCGGGGCACTCGATAGCGCGGTGTATGCCTGGCCGACGCAGCCCAATCACTCCGCCATCATCTCAAACGCGTTCGAAACTGCGCCCGCGCACAGGAAACGCTTCCATCCTCAGAAACCGGAATTCGAGCCGGGAACGCACCAGCGCGTCCGGGCCGAAATTGCCAGCCTCAAGCAACAAGCCGAACGTACAACGTCAACCGGCCAACGCACCTTTGTGCCGGTCGTGATCTCCGGCGAGCGCATGTCGCTGATGTCGGATGAAGGGTTGGGCAGTCTGTGCGAGACGCTGCACGACATTTTCGATGATGTCGCCTCAGTGTGTTACGTGCGCCCCTTGTCGAGCTATCTGGCAAGCGCAATGCAACAGATCTTGAAGCATGGCCCCGCGGACTTTGACGAATGCACCCGGCCCTTTAATTACAAAAAGACGTTTAGCCGTCTTGATCGTATCTTCGGCGCTGGCAACCTAACGCTCGTCCCTTACATCCGCGCGCATCTTGCCGAGGGTGATGTCGTGCAGGACTTCCTGAGCCGAATTGGCATTTCGGTTGACGCCGAAACAGCTGTCACCACAAATACGTCAATGTCGCGCGAGGCCGCGAGCCTTTTATATGCTTATTGGTTGGCGAATACGCCGAAAGGTCAGAAATATACGGGCGTAAAATCGAATTCCGAAATTATTTCCGTTGCGACCGGATTGGCAAATACTGAGCGGACGAAAAAGTTCGGATTTGATAAATCTCTCATCGCCGAAATCCTGAAACGAGAACGTGAAAATGTCGTCTGGATGGCGGACCGTTTGGGGTTGTCGTTCGACGATATGTACAGCGCATCGGAGGGCATCGAAGGCGGCATCGCATCCGAGGCGGACTTGCTCGCGTACGTGCAGCACCCCGACATTCGCGCGAGGGTGGAGGCCATCGTAGAAACCGGACAACATGGCGATGAAAAATTGAGCTTGGAGACCTTGAACGGCTTGCGAGCCATGCTAGCGGCCTTTCCAGGTCAGGGAGAGCGTCCTATACAAGCCACGCCGATACAAGGTGATTTGGTTAGCGAGTTAGAAACCGCACCATTAAAGGAAGTCGAAAAAATGGCTGCAATTGATATTGATCACGATCTCAAGGTGAAATTTGCGCAAGCAATGTGGAAATCCGAAACCGGGCGCAATTTCGCCTCCGGCCAAGATGACGCGGCGCGCAGCGAAACCATGGAACTGTGGAAAGCCGACCGCACCGAGATGATGCAAAAGGCCGCGAAATTAATCCGCGCGCTGGACACCAGCGGTATCGCCGTCAGCATGACGAAGTAGGCCACGCGCCAATGAACCTGCGCCGCTGTGCGGCGTGGGACCCCTTTATTCGAACGCGCTTGACGGGCCCACATACCGCGCGCGGGGGCGGATCATCGCGCCGCTGCGGGCTTGTTCGATGGCATGGGCCGCCCAGCCAGCCATGCGGCCGATTGCGAAGAGTGCGGCGGGGGCATCCCCCGGCAGGTTGAGGTGCAGGCTCAGCGCGACGAGACCGGCATCGACGTTTGGAGGAACGCCCAAAGCGGTCGCCACCGTCTCGACACCGCGCCGCGCGACTGCGTTCGCTGGCAGGCAGTTCAGCAGCAGCGCCGCACGCGGATCGCCCGCGGGGTAAAGCGGGTGGCCGAATCCCATCTCATAAGACGGCACATTTCCAATCGCATGCGGGCCGTCCGCTAGGACCCGCTCCAGAACCGTGCGGGTCTGAACTGCCACTCCGCCGTGGCGGGGGCCGCTGAGGATGGCCATCCCGGCAAGCAGCGCGGCAGGCAGGCTCGCCCCCGTGCCGGCGCAGACACGGACCGCAAATGTGGATGGGTTCAGCTCGTGATCGGACAGCGCCACCAACGCGCGCCGCACCGCCTCTGCCCCACCCGCATCCAGCGCCCAAGCTTCGGCAAATCGCGCGTGGATCGGGCCCGTGTACCGCCCACCCAAACACGCATTCGCCGTGCCGGATATCAGGCGCGCAACGGTCGCAGCCAAGTGGCGCGGGGCATTCAGATCGGCGGCATCGGCCCCCGCCGCCTCCGCCGCCAAATGCGCCATCGCGCGGGCAAAAACGTCCGGCCCCGTCCCCCGCGGCGCCGTATCGGGCGCTTGGACATGCGGCAGATCGCACTGCCAGGCCGTGACCTCCTCATGCGTCATCTGCGCGGCGCAGACCTCCATTGCCCGCCTGCGAAAGCGCAGCCTGCCGTCGACGACATCCGAAATCGACGTCTCCAGCACCGGATCGCCCCAGCGGATCGCTGAGGCCGCTACATCCGCACGAGCGCGCGGGCGGCGGCTTTGCGCGGCAAGCGCCTCCACATCCACCAGTGCATAAAGCGAGCGGCGGGCATCCTGAGGGTCGGCCTTCGACCGCAGACGCCCCCGCGCGACATAGGCGTAAAGGGTCTGCGGCTTGACACTCAGCCGCGCGCAGGCGGTGCCGGCATCGATCCAGGTCTCGTTTTTCATATTGATTATATTGATCAAGATTTACGCCGCCGCAATCACAGGCTTGGATGGGCGGTGAAGGGAGCCTGACGCATGCCACATCTATTCGACACCGCCATCGAGGACGCCCTGGGCCGCGATATGGACCCCGGCCCCGAAGTGCAGATGACCAACCCCGCAACCTTGCCCTCCTGCTACCAAACATCGGCCTTGGCCGCGTCGTCCATCGGGGCCGCGGGCCGCGAGCTTGCGGCGCTCACCGGGGCAGAGCGGGTCACCTTGGACGGCGCGCACGCCTCCGCCTGGTTCGATATGACCTTGCAACCCATCGGATGGGAGATGCCGTCGGTCTGGGACGACATCGCCGGCGTTTACCGCGCGCAAGACGGCTGGATCCGGCTGCACACCAACGCGCCGCACCACCGGGCCGCGGCGCTGGAGGTGCTCGGCTGCGCGCCGGAGGCGGACGCTGTTAAGCAGGCGGTGGCAGCGTGGTCCGCCGCGGACCTGGAAACTGCCGTGGTAAGCGCGGGCGGAGCCGCCGCGCAGATGCGGGACGCCGCCGCCTGGGCCGCGCATCCGCAAGGGCAGGCCGTCGCGCAAGAGCCGCTCATCGCCTGGGAGGAAACGGCCCAGGGCGCCGCGCCGGTGAAGCTGAGCCAGGTCAAAGTGCTCGACCTGACCCGCGTGCTGGCGGGGCCTGTCGCAACCCGCTTTCTGGCTGGCTTCGGCGCTCGGGTCCTGCGGGTCGATCCGCCCTGGTGGGGCGAGCCAGGCGTGGAGCCGGAGGTGACGTTGGGCAAACGGCGCTGCGGGCTGGACCTGCGCAATCCAAACGACCGGGCTGCGTTCAACGATCTGCTGTCGCAGGCGGATATTCTTGTTCACGGGTACCGTCCCGGCGCGCTAGAGGGCTTGGGCCTGGGGCCGGAGGCGCTGCGCGCGCAGGCGCCGCACCTGATCGACATCAGCCTCTGCGCCTATGGCTGGACCGGGCCTTGGGCCGGGCGGCGCGGCTTTGACTCGCTGGTGCAGATGAGCTGCGGCATCGCCGCCGAGGGCATGGTGCGCAAGGGCGCCGCGGGGCCCGTCCCCCTGCCCGTCCAAGCGCTGGATCACGCGACCGGCTACCTGATGGCCGCCGCCGCCCTCCGCGCTTTGCGCGTGCGGGCGCAGTCGGGGCGCATCCTGTCGGCGCGGCTGTCGCTGGCCCGGACCGCGCACCTGCTTATGTCCGCCGGCGCTCACCCGTTTGAGGGCGCAGCCATCGCCCTGCCCTTCGACGTGCCCGAGGAGACGGGCTGGGGCCCGGCCAAACGCATCCGCTTCCCGCTGCAAATCGATGGCGCCGGCCCCGTCTGGCCGCACGCCGCCGGCCCCCTGCGCGTCGACCCACCCAGCGGGCAGTGACGGAGTGACTTGCCAGCGCCCCAAAAATCCAACACATTCCAATATGAGAATGCTTTGGGAGGGGCGCAGATGGATCGCAGAGACTTCATAGCCAAGGGGCTCGGCGCGGCGGGTGCTCTGCTTGCCCCGCACCTGGCCAGCGCACAGATCGGCACTGCGCGGCTGACGACGGTCAGCGATGGCGCGCTGCGCCTGCCGGGCGACTTCGTCTTCGGCGCGTTGGATCAGGACGCTTTGGCCCCGATCCTGGCGTCGCGCGGCGTGGACCGCGCGCAGGTGGCGCCCGAATGCAACCTCGCGCTGGTCGAAGACGGCGAGCGGCGCATCCTCTTCGACGTGGGCGCCGGGCCGGACTTTATGCCCAGTGCCGGGCGGCTGACGGACAGCCTCGCCGGGCTGGGGCTGACGCCGGAGGATATCACCCACGTCGTCTTCACCCACGCCCACCCAGATCACATCTGGGGGCTGCTCGATGATTTTGATGAGCCGCTCTTCCCCGACGCGACCTATCTAATGGGCCGAGCAGAATGGGAGTATTGGTGGGACCCGGGCACTGTGGACACCATCGGCGGGGATCGCGCGGCCTTCGCCGTGGGCGCGCGCAGGCGGATGGAGGTGATCGAGGATCGCACCATCCGCTTCGATCCCGGGGCGGAGATCTTGCCCGGCCTCGCCGCGGTGGAGGCCGGGGGCCACACGCCCGGGCACATGGCCTTTGAGCTAAGGCAGGGCACTGAGGCGGCACTGATCCTCGGGGACGCGATTGCCAACCACCACGTGGCGCTCGCCCGGCCGGACTGGATCGCGGGCTCCGACCAGGATGGCGCGCGCGGCGCGGCCACGCGCCTGCGGCTTCTGGATCGGATCATGGCCGAAGA
>JBCDFL010000043.1:0-19128 GCA_039178165.1 Pseudomonadota bacterium
GAAATCGATGGAGACTTGCAGCAGCCGTTCCACCTCCGGCACGTCTTCGGACAGGGCGAAGATAGCGACCACGTCGCCTTCGTCGATGCGCATCTGGCCCGTGGGGCGCGTCACCTTCTGGCCTTTGCGGACCGCGCCGACGAGGACGCCTTCGGGGAAATCCACATCCGCGATGCGCTGGCCGGCCAGGGGCGAGGTGCTGAGCACTTCAGCCTCGATCACCTCCGCCTCCGCGTCGCCGATGGAATAGACCGCGCGCACGCGCCCGTGCCGGATGTGCCGCAGGATGGAGCTGACGGTGGTCTGGCGCGGGTTGATATAGGCGTCGATGCCCAAGGGCTCCATCAACGGCACCAACGTGGGATCGTTCACCAACGCGATGGCGTAGGGGCAGCCTTCGGACTTGGCGCGCACCGCCGCCAGCATGTTGGTCTTGTCATCGTCCGTCACCGCCAGCACCGCGTCCGCGCGCGCGACGCCCGCCTCGGCCAGCAGCGCGGCATCCAGGCCGTCGCCGTTCAGCACGATGGTCCGCTCCAGCGCTTCGGCAGCGTGTTCGGCGCAGGTGCGGTTGCGCTCGATGATCTTGGCGCGGACCCGCTTTTCCCGCGCCTCCAGCTCGGATGCGACAGCGAGGCCCACATTGCCCCCGCCGATCAGCACAACCCGCTCTTGGCTGGTCAGGGTCTTGCCGAAAATCTCCATCGTTCGCGCAATGTCATCGACATGAGTGAAGACATAGCAGCTATCGCCTACAAACAGCTGATCCGCCGCCTCGGGCGCGAAAAGCGTGCCGTCGCGCCGCACGCCCACTACGATGGCGCGCAGTGTCGAAAAAAGATCCGTCAGCTGGCGCAGCGGCGTGTTCACCACCGGGCAGTCGTCGTCGATGGAAATGCCCAGCAGATGCGCCGCGCCGTCCATGAATTGCTCGGTGTCGAAGGCCGCGGGGGCAGACAGACGTTGCAGCGCGGCGGCGGCCACCTCCCGTTCGGGGCTGATCACCACGTCGATGGGCATGTGATCGCGGCGGTAGAGGTCGGAATAGATCGCGTCGAGGTAGGACTGACTGCGCAGCCGCGCGATCTTGCGGTTGATGCCAAAGACCGAATGCGCGACCTGGCAGGTGACCATGTTCACCTCGTCCGAATGGGTCGCTGCGATTATCATATCCGCATCGCGCGCGCCCGCCCGGCGCAGGATGTCGGGATAGGAGGCAAAACCGGCGACGCCCTGCACGTCCAGCGTGTCGGTCGCGCGGCGCACAAGATCGGGATTGCTGTCCACGACAGTCACGTCGTTGCGCTCCCCCGCGAGGTGGCGGGCGATCTGCCAGCCGACCTGGCCCGCTCCGCAAATGATGACTTTCATCGCCGCCCTTGCCGCTTACCGTTTGGGGTTGGCCCTATGCCTTCGCATTTGCGCTGGTAACGGTCAATTCAATTGTAAACCGCGCGGAATCGGGGCATTTTCTGATCGTCATGTTGCGCGCCATGAAGCTCATCACACTCGCTGCCCTGTTGCCGGCCTGCTTGCCGGTGTCGACCTACTATCGCGCGGGCGCGCCGCTGGCCCTGGTCGAGCGGGAGGAGACCGCCTGCCAGGTCCGCGCGCTGGCGCAGGCGCCCGTCGCGCAGATCGTAAGGCAAGGCCCGCCCCGCTACATCCCTGGCATCCGCTCCTGCAACAGCCACGGCGTCTGTCACGTCAGTCGCGGCTATTACGTGCCCGGCCCGATCACCACCGTGGACGTGAACGCCGATCTGCGGCAGCGGGTGGAGCGGCAATGCATGGCCGACAAGGGCTTCGTGCCCCAGAGCATCCCCGCCTGCCCGCCCGGCGTCGCCAGCGCCGCACCGGCACGAGCCACCACCACCCTGCCCCGCCTGACGGCGCAATCCTGCGCGATCCGCAACGGGGACGGGACGTTTCAAATCGTGAATCAAGGCTAAGACCCCCAGATGATGGACCTCTCCCACACCGGCTTCGGCACCACCTCCACCGGGCTCGCGAAGGCCTGTGTGCAAGCCCACTACGCCGATATCGCGCGCGCGACGCCCGGCACGGTCGCCGATGCGCTGGCCGCGCGGATGGCGCCGAACGCTTTATGGCGCGGCATGCGCCCATTCTACGAGCAGACGGGGCCGCAAGCCGTGGCGCAAGCCTTCTGGGCGCCGTTTCTGACGGCGTTCAGCTATGTGCAGCGGCGCGAGGACATCTTCTTTGCCGGGGCCAATTCCGTGGGCCAAGGCACTTGGACCGTATCGATGGGGCACTTGATGGGCCTCTTCGACGCGCCCTTCATCGGGATCAAACCCACAGGCAAGATCGCGATGCTCCGCTACGCCGAGTTCAACCTGGTCGAGGATGGCCGCATCCTGGAGACGGCCTTGTTTGTGGACCTTCTGCACCTCATGGCGCAGGCGGGCGTCGTGCCCCTGCCGGAGCAGACGGCGGCGCAGATGATCCAGCCGGGCCCGCGCACCCATGACGGACTACTCTACACCGATCAGGACCCCGCGGAGGGGCCAAAGACCCAAGCGTTGATCGACGCAATGATCGGCGCGATTAACCACGCCAACGCCGCCGCGCATCCGCCCACCCCCCAAGAGGAGCTGAGCGCGCACTGGCACCCCGATATGTGCTGGTGGGGCCCGACGGGGATCGGATCGACCTACACGATCGACCGCTACATCGCCCAGCACCAAGCGCCGTTCCGGACCAAGACCAAGGACCGCGAATTCTACGGCCACATCGCCCGTGTGGCGGAGGGCAATTACGGCGGCTTCTTCGGCTGGCCGAACCTCTCGATCATCCCAGTGGGCAACTATCTGGGCGTGCCCGCCTCAGGCATGCGCGCCCCGATGCGGGTCGTCGACATCTACCGCCGGGAGGGTGACAAGCTGGCGGAGAACTGGATCTTCATCGACATCCTGCACTTCCTGTCCGAGCAGGGCATGGACCTTCTGGCCGCGCTCGACAGGTAGGTTTGCGCAAGTTGTACAAGATTTTTGGGGCCGAAACCCAACTTGTACAGGATTTTGAGCGGTCAAAGCTGCGCTATGATGGGCGGGCGTCGAAACCACGCGGGATCGAACGGCCCCAGCCGGAGCCAGCGAACGTTGACAAAGATTATGGTCAACGCGAGAGCGTCGTGCGGATGAGATGACGTGTTATTGGCTCACAAACAGTATCCCAGCGGGCGCATGAGCTCGGAGGCGACCCTGTCCTCGGCTGCCTTTTGGTTCGGCTTACGGGATTTGAGCTCAAGGATGTCGTGCGCCCAGGCTCCTTTGTGAAACACGTCGTCCAGAAAACGCATCCTGGCCAGACATTTTCTCCTGCAGGGTTTGCCGCTATGCTCGCGGGGATGTACGCCCCACCCTGCCTCCATACGGACCACCTGCGCCTTCGCCCACCCACCGTGGAGGATCGCGCGCTTGGTGAGACCCTTCACCGCGACCCCTTAGTCAGGCAATACTTGGGAGGGCCGACGCCCGAGGAGCACCTGCCCGACGTGCTAGCGGGATACCTGACCTTCAGTCCGCGGCGTGCGGCATGGGTCGTGCGCCTTGCCGATGGAGGAGAAGCCATTGGGCTCGTCACTGTCTCCGAACACAAGGACGGCGAGGACGTGGAGTTGTCCTACCTGTTCGCCCCCTCCGCTTGGGGACAGGGCTATGCGACCGAAGCAACACGGGCTGTGCTTGACTACGGTGCCGCCGCGATGGGTTTGCAACGGATCATCGCCGAGACCCAGCAAGCAAACGCGCCATCCCGCCGCCTCCTGGAACGCCTCGGCATGACGCCGCGTGCGTCTCTCATCCGTTTCGGGGCACCGCAGGTCATCTACGAGATGCCGCTTGATGGCGCCCCACGGGAACGCCCGGAAAGAGGCGAAGAGCATCATTCCCATCACGTGTAGTCTTTCAAAACGCCGGGTCGGAACGGTGTGAGGCTACCAAATGGATTGGAGGCGATCTTTCGAAACAGAGGCAATGCTGGGCCAGGAGGCTCTTGGGACAGTGGTCCGCTAACAAACGTCCCATTTCGCAACACTCGGGAGCAGAGAGAGTTGTTTTACGTCATTGCATTAAAACGATTTCTTTTAGAGATTTGCTCTCGGTCTCTTTGCCAGTCCCGAGACGCTGTGTGTCAAAATCGTGTTGCGCAATCGCGGAACTGAGCAACGAAAAAAGCGCAACGCCGGTCTCTATCATCTCGAGAGGCGCGACATGGCCCTACCCCGCCCCTTCCTCTACCCCCGCCACCCGTGCCCCCGCCTTGGAGGACGTGACCACGCCCAGGGACTTGAGCTTGCGGTGGAGGGCGCTGCGTTCCATGCCGACGAAGTTGGCGGTGCGGGAGATGTTGCCGCCGAAGCGGTTGATCTGGGTGAGGAGGTATTCGCGCTCAAACGCCTCGCGCGCCTCGCGCAGGGGGAGTGAGGCGAGGGCGCCGGACAGGACCACGCGGCCGTCTTCGCTGCCGCCGCTGGTGTCCGAGCCGGGCAGCTCGCGCGCCTCGATCGGGCCGGTGCCGTCGCCGAGGATCAGGACCCGCTCTATCAGGTTCTTGAGCTGGCGGACATTGCCGGGCCAGGTCATCGTTTGCATCAGCGCCACGGCCTCGGGCGAGAGGACACGGGCCGGTAGGCCTTGATCGGCGTTCATCTCGGCGATGAAGTGTTCGGCGAGGACGGGGATATCCTCGCGCCTGTCCTCCAGGCTGGGCACGGGGATCGGCACCACGTTGAGGCGGTGGTAGAGTTCTTCGCGAAACGTCTCCGCGGCGATGGCCTCTTGCAGATCGCGGCCGGTGGAGGAGATGACGCGCAGGTCGACCCGCACCTTGTCGGTGCCGCCGACGCGGGTAAAGCTTTGATCCACCAGCACGCGCAGGATCTTGGACTGGGTGCCCAGCGGCATGTCGGCCACTTCGTCGAAATAGATCACGCCGCCGTGGGCTTGCTCCAGCAGCCCCTGCTCCACCCCCCGCTCCGGGCTTTCGCGGCCAAAGAGGACCTCTTCCATCCGCTCGGGCGCGACGCCGGCGCAGTTCACGGTCACGAAGGGCGCCGAGGCGCGACCCGATTGCGCGTGGATGTAGCGGGCCGCGACCTCTTTGCCGCAGCCCGACGGGCCGGTGAGCATGATCCGCCCGTTCGATTTGGTCACCTTGTCGAGCTGCGCGACGAGGCCCTTGTAGCTGGCCGAGGCGCCGATCATCCGCGCCTCACGCACCTCCGTCCGGCGCAGGCTTTGGTTTTCGCGCCGCAGGCGGGAGGTTTCCATGGCGCGGCGGATCACCACCAACAGCTGGTCGATGTTGAAGGGCTTTTCGATGTAATCGTAGGCGCCCTGTTTGATCGCCGCGACGGCGATCTCAATGGTCCCGTGGCCCGAGATGATGACGACCGGTACGTCCGGGTTGTCGCGTTTCACGGTCTTGAGGATGTCGATGCCGTCCATGCGGCTGTCCTTGAGCCAGATGTCGAGGATCATCAGGCCCGGCGCCTCGGCGTTCAGCGCGGCCATCGCCTCGTCCGAATTGCCGGCCTTGCGGGTGGCAAAGCCTTCGTCTTCGAGGATGTCCGCGATCAGCTCGCGAATGTCGCGTTCGTCGTCGACGATCAGAATGTCACTCATGCTCTGCCTCTTTGTGGCTGTCTTTTGGGGTGCCCAGGGGCAGCGTGATGACGGCCATCGCGCCCCTGTGGTCTTGGTCCGTGAAGGGCGGCGCGTCCTCTAGGACGAGGGTGCCGCCGTGCTCTTCGATGATCTTCTTGACGATGGGCAGGCCCAGGCCCGTGCCGGCATCGCGGGTGGTCACATACGGCTCGAACAGGCGCGCGCGGTCTTCGGGCAGGCCGATGCCGTTGTCGGCGATGCGGATATGCGCGCCGTGGGGGCCGGCGGAGAGGCTGATGCGGATGGTCGGAGCGTGGCCGTCTGGCACGCCCTTTTCCTGCAAGGTTTCAATGGCTTCACCGGCATTCTTAATCAAATTGGTGAGGGCCTGACCCAGCATGGTGGCATCCAGCTCGGCCCATAGCTCATTATTCGGCAGGTCCGCTTCGATGGTGACACCCGGCTGGCCGGCCTTCTGCAGGGTCACGGCGTCGGCGACCACCTGGGTGAGATCGTGGGCCTGGCGGTCGGGCTGTGGCATGCGGGCGAATTTGCTGAACTCGTCCACGATGCGGCGCAGGTCCCCGGTCTGGCGGACGATGACGCCGGTCATCTGCTCCAGGCTGTCGCTGTCCTCGCCCACTTTGGGGCCGAACTTGCGCTTGATGCGTTCGGCGCTGAGTTGGATGGGGGTCAGCGGGTTCTTGATTTCATGCGCGATGCGGCGGGCGACATCGCCCCAGGCGGCCATGCGCTGCGCGCTGACGAGGTCCGTGACGTCATCGAAGGCGACAACGTAACCTTCGAGGCGGCCATCCTCGTTCCGGCGGGTGGACATGCGCACCAGTAGGTTTTCCAGGCGGCCCTGGCGGGAGACCTTCACCTCCCCCTGCGCGACCTCCTGCGGGCCGGCGCGCAGGAGGGAGAAGAGCGCGCCAAACTCGGGCACGGCGACCGACAGCGGCACCGCATCGCCGCCCACATCCAGCAGCCGCCGGGCCGAGCGGTTGACGAAGGCGACGCGGCCCTCGGGGTCGAGGCCGACGACGCCGGAGGTGACGGAGCTGAGCACTGAGTCAAACAGACGCCGGCGCCGTTCGATCTGGCGGGTGTTGTCGAGCAGCGTGTCGCGCTGGCCCTTTAGCTGCCGGGTCATCTGGTTGAAGTAGCGGCCGAGCATCGCGATCTCATCGTCGCCGTCTTCCTCGCGCACCCGCACGTCCAGGTCCCCCGCCCCGACCCGCTGCGCGGCGCCGGTGAGGCGGCCCACAGGCCCGGACAGGCGTTCGGCGAACCACAAGCCCAGCCAAATCGCGGCGAGGATCAGCACGACCGCGAAGCCCAGATAGAGCAGGCCAAAGTCGAAGAGGACGCGGTTCCGGTCCGCCTCAAGCTGTTGGTAGAGGCGGACGGTTTCCTGCGTCTCGTCCAACAGGGCCAGCAGTTCACCGTCCACGTCCCGGCTGACATAGAGATAGCGATTGAAGAAGGCGCTGAGGGGGACAAGGGCGCGGAACTCGTTATTGGGCCAGTCTTCGATCACCAGGAGGCCTGCTTCGGCGGCGGCGGCGATCTGATCCTCGGACGGTTGTTCGAAATCGAAGAGGTAGGACCGGTCGCCGCGCGCGCGGATCTGGCCAGAGGCGTCGATCAGATATGCCTCGCGCAGGCCGCGCTGGATCTGGCGCTGGCCGTCGGCCAGAAGCTCGCTGTCCGCCTCGATCGCGCCGCGGGCGCGGAGGGTGTCGAGGAAGCCAGCCAGCGCCTGCGCGTCCTCTTGGAGAGAGGCGGTCTGTTCTTCCTTGTAGGCTTCGGCGGCGGCGAGGGAATTGCCGACCACGTTGCTGACCCGCTCAGAAAACCAACCCTCGAGGCCGACATTGACAGTGAGGCCCGCGAAGATGGCGACGGTGACGGTGGGGATCAGCGCCAGCAAGGCAAAGGCACCGGTGAGGCGCAGGTGCAGGCGCGAGCCGGCGGATTTGGCGCGGCGCGCGGCGATCAGGCGGGCGACCTGCGCGAGGACCAGCGCCGCGATGACCAGGATATATACGAAGTCGGCCAGCAGGATCAGGCGCAGCGCCACATTGGTCCCGCCCCCGACCAGCGGGCCGAGGACCAGATAGGTCACGAAGGCGAGAACCGGGCCCAGCACCACAAGGCCGAGCGTCGCGGCGTTGCGGACCCGCCGGCGCTGGCGCGCTTGCAACAGACCTGTCCAAAATGCCCCGCGTCTGCGTGTCCGACTGACCACAGCACCTACCTCAGATCGCGGACGCCTCCGCCCGCACCGCCACATGTTGTGGCCGCTTTCCCCGATCGGCGATGCGGCCACATACCTGTGGCGGTTTTACATCAACTTCCGGCGGCGTGTCACCTGGATTTCCAGGTCGGTGATCTTCTTGCGCAAGGTATTGCGGTTGATGCCCAGCAGGTCCGCGCATTTGGCCTGATTGCCGGAGGTCGCGTCGAGCGCGATTTCGATCAGCGGCACTTCGATCTCCCGCAGGATGCGACCGTAAAGCCCCGGCGGGGGCAGCATGTCGCCGTGCAGATCGAAATAGCGGCGCAGGTGGCGGGCGACCGACGCGCCCAGCTTTTCGGTGTCGCCCACCGCCTCGGCCGGCGCGGCGACGGGCTGGTTGCCAAGGACATGGGCGACCTCCGCCGCGCTGATCTCCAGCGCTTGGGAGGTCAGGCCCAGGCGTCGCACGACGTTCTCTAGCTGGCGGACATTGCCGGGCCAAGCGTGGGTGCGGAACACCTCTGCGGCATCGGTCGACAGCGCGCGGGCGGGCGCGCCGCCCCGTTCGGCGCGGGCCAGGAAGTGTTCGGCCAGAAGCGGGATATCCTCGACCCGTTCGCGCAGGGCCGGTACGTGCAGCGTGGCGCCCGACAGACGGTAGTAAAGGTCTTTGCGCACGGCGCCTTCCTCCATCGCGCGCTCGAGGTCCTGCTGCGAGGTGGCGAGGAAGCGGGGTACATACTCTCCCGGGCTGTCCATCATCCGCACGATGCGCGCCTGCACGTCGCCGGGGATGTCCGCAATCTCATCGATCATCACGGTGCCGCCTTTGGCGCGCGCCAGCACCCGCGCCGGGCCTTCGAGGTCCGACAGATCCGCGCCCGTCACAGTCACGAAAGGCAGCGTGCGCCGGTCCGAAAAGTCGTGGATCGCGCGGCCAATTAGGCTTTTGCCCGTCCCGGACTCGCCCCAGATCAGCACGGGCAGATCGGTGTTCATCACCCGCGCCACAACGCGGTAGAGCGCCTGCATCACCGCGGTACGGCCCACCAGCGGCAGCTCGTCCGGGCGTTCCTGGTCGGGCTCCGGCGCGCGGGCGCGGCGGTCGCGGAGCTCCAGCGCGCGGGCCGTGCGCTTCATCAGGTCGGGCAGATCGAAGGGCTTGGGCAGGTAGTCGTAAGCCTCCGCCTCCGCCGCCTGGATCGCCGTCATGATCGTGTTTTGTGCACTGATGACGATGACCGGCAAACCGGGCCGGTCCTCGGAAATCTTCGGCAGCATCTCCAGCCCGTTGCCGTCAGGCATCATCACGTCGCTGATGACCACGTCGCCTTTGCCCTCGCCGACCCAGCGCATCAGCGTGGTCAGGGACGAGGTTGCGTGCACCTTACAGCCCGCGCGCGTGAGCGCCTGGGTCAGAACGGTACGAATGGTGCGGTCGTCATCGGCGACCAGAACGGTGCCATCCATAGCTTACTCCTTGTCCGCGGCTTGGATTGCCGCCGGTTCAAATGATCTTTCCTCGGATGCGGGCCTGTCGTCGTAGAGCGGCGCGTCTTTGGGCGCGCGGGGCAGCGACATGCGGAAGACGGTGCGCCCCGGCACGGACGTCACGGAAATCCAGCCGTCGTGATCCGCGAGGATCTTGCTGACCAGCGCGAGGCCAAGGCCCGTGCCGTTTTCCTTGCCCGACACGAAGGGATCGAAAATGTCGCCCTTGATCTTCTCCGGCAGGCCAGGGCCGTCGTCGATCACCTCGATCTGCAGGGGCAGAGAGCGGCCGGCCCCGTCGGCGCGGCGCAGGCGGTAGGAATGCTCAAAATAGCTGCGCAGGCGGATCGTGCCGCCCTCTTTGCCCGCGGCTTCGGAGGCGTTTTTCAGCAGGTTCAGGACGACCTGCAGCAGCTGGTCCGGGTCCCCGAAGGCGAGCGGCAGGGAGGGGTCGTACTCCTCCTCGATCTTCATCGACGCGCCAAAGCCCAGCAGCGCGGAGCGGCGCGCGCGGTCCAGCACGTCGTGGATGTTCACCGCGCGCCGGTCGGGCGGGGAGAGGTTGCCGAACTGCTCGACCTGCTCCAGCAGCTTCACGATGCGGCGGCTTTCGGCCACGATCAGGTCCGTCAGCTCCAGGTCTTCTGGGCTGAGGTTCATGCTCAGAAGTTGCGCGGCGCCCGTGATCCCAGCGAGGGGGTTCTTGATCTCGTGCGCGAGCATTTCCGCCATGCCGATGGCGGATTTGGCGGCGCTTTTGGCGTTGAGGTTCTGGCTCGCCCGCCCCGCCAACTCGCGCGGGGAGATGATGACCAGCATGTCCCCCGGCGCGCCCTGCAGCGGGGCGACCTGCAAATGGCACTGGACCGGGGCGCGCTGGCCGCTGCCGATGTCGACGTCGTTGACGAACAGAGGCGTGCCGTTTGCGCGCGCGCGGGCAAAGCTGTCTTCGATCGGGGCGTCGACGGTGATCGCGTCCCAGACGGGCGCGCCGTACATCGACTTGGCCGAGGCGTTGAGGAAGCTTTCGGCAGCGGGGTTGATGTCGGTGATCCGGTCGGCATCGTCGATGCGCACCGCCGGAACCGGGATCGACGCCCACAGATCCCCGATGGAGGCCGCGTTCATGCCGCCTGCCTCGCCGTCAGGGCGTCCGGCAGCAGGTTCAGGACGGCCCGCGCCGACGTCTCCGTCAGGACCGCGCGGCGCAGCGGGCCGGGGGTCGCGGCGCCGTCCATGTACCAGCCCAGATGCTTGCGCGCGACGCGCATGCCGAGTTCGGGGCCGTAGAAGGCGAGCGTGTCCTCGTAATGGGCGGCGGCGACGGCGGCGATGTCAGCGGGCGGCGGCGGTACGGCGCGCCCGTTCAGCGCCGCGCGCACCTGCGCCGGCGCCCAAGGCCGGCCTTGCGCGCCGCGCCCGATCATCACGCCCGCCGCACCGGACGCTTTAAGGGCTGCGCGGGCGGTGTTGATGCTGACGATGTCGCCGTTGGCGATGACGGGGATGTCCACCGCCTCCACCACCTGCCGAATGGCGCCCCAATCGGCCGCGCCTTTGTAGAATTGCTGCCGTGTGCGCCCGTGGATCACGAGCCGCGTGACGCCGGCGCCCTCGAACGCTTGGGCCAGATCGGGCGCGTTGCGCTGCGCATCGTCCCAGCCAAGGCGCATTTTCAGCGTCACCGGCACCGGGGAGGCGGCCACGACCGCCTCCACGATCCGCAGGGCGAGGTCCGGGTCGCGCATGAGCGCCGCGCCGGACGCGCCGCTGGTCACTTTCTTGGCCGGGCAGCCCATGTTGATGTCGATGAGCGCTGCGCCCTGCCCCGCGACCATCCGCGCCGCTTCGGCCATCGGGCCTGGCTCGCGCCCCGCGAGCTGCACGGCGGAGTGTTCCGCGCCCAGCCCCAGCTCCGCCCGCTCGCGCGTGCCGGGCCGGGCGTTGATCATATCGGTGCTTGCCACCATCTCGGACGTGACGAGCGAGACGCCGAAGCGCTGGACCAGCCGCCGAAAGGGCAGATCGGTGATTCCGGCCATCGGGGCCAGCAGGACGGGAATGTCGTCGAGCAACACGCGCAAATGCCTAATCCTTGTGCACGCTTCTTCGCTAACCCAGATGTACCCTATCCTCAACGCCAGGGCGGCTCACATAGGGGTCCGGTGGCGGATCACCGCCTAAAAAAGAGGCAGATTGCCAGGGCAGGACCGCCCGCGCTACACCAATCGCGAACCAGCCGGAGACGAACCCCATGACCAACGCCGCCCTGATCGTCGCCGCCGGGCGCGGCACGCGTGCGGGCGGGCCGGTCCCGAAGCAGTGGCAGCCCCTGGCGGGCGCGCGCGTCCTGGACGTGACGCTGGGCCTTTTCGCTGCGCATCCGCGGATCGGCCCGATTGCGCTGGTCCTGCACGCGGACGATCACGGGTTGGCGCCTGACCTGCCGGGCCTGATCCTCGCCACGGGGGGCGCCGACCGGGCCACCTCCGTCCGCGCCGGCCTCACGGCACTGGCGCCCTTGGCCCCCGCCCGCGTGCTGATCCACGATGTGGCCCGCCCCTGCCTGCCGCCCGCCACCGTCGACGCGGTGCTTGACGCGTTGGAGGCCGCCCCGGGCGCCGCGCCGGCCCTGCCGGTGACCGACGCGCTGTGGACCGGCGCGAGTGGCCGCGTGACCGGCACGCAGGACCGCACGGGCCTCTATCGCGCGCAGACGCCCCAGGGCTTTCACTTCGCTGCGATCCAGGCCGCGCACGCGGCCCATCCCGGCGGCGCGGCAGACGATGTGGCGGTGGCGCGCGCGCACGGCCTTGACGTCGCCATCGTGCCGGGGGACGAGGACAACATCAAAATCACCCTGCCCGGCGATCTGGACCGGGCATCGCGCATCTTGAAGGAGCGGTGATGGACTTTCGTGTCGGCAACGGCTTCGACGTGCACGCTTTCGGGCCGGGGGACCACGTGGTTCTGTGCGGCATGCGCATCCCGCACGAGCGCGGCCTGGTGGGCCATTCGGACGCGGATGTGGCGATGCACACGGTGACCGACGCGATCTACGGCGCGCTGGCGCAGGGCGATATCGGCCAGCACTTCCCGCCCTCGGACCCGAAATGGAAAGGTGCCGCGTCGGACATCTTTCTGCGCCATGCGGTCCAGTTGGCCGCGCAGATGGGCTTTGCCCTGACGAATGTCGACTGCACGCTGATCTGCGAGCGGCCCAAGATCGGTCCCCACGCCCCGACCATGCGCGCCCGTATGGCAGAGATCATGGGGCTGGAGGAGGCCCGTGTGTCCGTGAAGGCGACCACCTCCGAACAGCTCGGCTTCACCGGGCGGGAGGAAGGCATCGCCTGCATCGCCACCTGCGGGCTGCTGCGCCCATGACCTGGATCGCGAGCGTCTTCGGCATCGGCTACATGCGCCCGGCGCCGGGCACGTGGGGCAGTCTTCTGGCCCTGCCCTGGGCCTGGGCGATCCACGTCGTGGGCGGCTTTCCGGCGCTGGCCCTCGCCACGCTGGCCGCCTTCGGGCTGGGCTGGTGGGCGACGTCAAAGCTGATCGGCCCGGGCCAGGACCCGTCTTGGATCGTGATCGACGAGCTTGCGGGGATGTGGCTGGCGCTTTGGCCGATGTCTTTCGCCGCCAGCACCCGCGGCATCGACATCCTGGCGATGTGGCCTGGCTGGGTTAGCGCGTTCGTGCTTTTCCGCCTCTTCGACATCTGGAAGCCCTGGCTGGTCGGCCGGGCGGACGCGCGCGGTGACGCGCTGGGCGTGATGCTGGACGACCTGATCGCGGGCCTCTTTGCCGCTCTAGGCACGCTCGCTCTGGCCGCCCTGGCCCATGGGCTGCTGCTGTGAGTGCGGCGGCGGTGCTGGAGGCCGCGCGCGCGGCGGGCGTCATGATCGCCACCGCCGAAAGCTGCACGGGCGGGATGGTCGCGGCGGCGCTGACGGATATCGCCGGATCGTCGGCTGTGATCGACCGCGGCTTCGTTACCTATTCCAACGGCGCCAAGACCGACCTGCTGGGCGTGCCCGCCGCCTTGATCGCCCAGCACGGCGCGGTGTCCGAACAGGTTGCTGCCGTCATGGCCCTCGGCGCACTGGCGCGGTCGGAAGCGCAGCTCGCCGTCTCCATCACCGGCATCGCGGGGCCCGGCGGGTCGGAGCACAAGCCCGAAGGCATGGTCTGTTTCGGCACGGCGCGGGACGGCGCGGTCCAGACGGAGACGGTGCAATTCGGCGCGTTGGGGCGGGCGGAGGTGCGCCGAGCGGCAACGGCGCACGCCCTCGCGCTACTCCTCCGCCGGCTTGAGGGCTGACGCGAAGGCTGTGAGGTTTCCTGCCTCAAGAGCCTGCCACAACGTATCCGACCGCGGCCCCACGAGCGCTTGGGCCTTGGCCAGCACCCGCTCCTTGCGCCGGGCGTAGGGCATCGGCGCGGCAAGGTCGTGGGTCAGCACCGAGCCGTCCACGACCACCCGGGCCTGCATCTCAGTCAGCGTATCGTCTCCTGTCACGCTCACGCGGTCTCGGAAAGCGACAAGGGCCGGATCGCAGGCGGCCGCGTCGGTGAACGCGCCGATATCCGCCGTGCTGCGCCCGTGCGCCGCCATCGCCAGAACATGCCGGTAGGAGAATTTGGCCCCGAGGCCGGTCTGCGGGTCGGGCTGATTGCACACGCTCAGCCAGCGCGGGTGCGTAAAGACCTCGATCCGCTCCGCGCCTCTCAGATCGGCCCCCGCAGCAGCCTCCAGTGCGGCGTGCAGACCGTGGCAGCAGGCGTGGAACTTGTGGCTGACCGAACTCATCCGCCAGGCGAAGGGCACGTCCTCTCCCGCGCCATGCGCCAGGGCGGCGTAAGCCTCCGCCCCGTCCGGCGCGCCTGTCGTGCCCGCGCGTGCCCACAGCGCCGCTTCCACCCCAGCGCGCGCGGCGAGCCCGGCGTTCAGAGGTTTGCCCATCGTGCCGAATTGCGCCTTGAGGCCGGAGGCCATCGTCGCCACCAGCCCTAGCGCGTGCCGTGCTTGCCCGGCCTCCAGCCCAAGGGTCCGGCACGCGGTCACGCAGGCGCCGAACGCCCCCGCGGTGGCCGTCTGGTGCAGCCCGATCTGGTAATGGCCCCGCCCGAGGTAGAGGCCCATGGCCACCGACGCTTCCGCGCCCGCCAGGGCCGCATCAATCACCGCCGGCATGTCAGCCCCCTCCGCCTGCGCCACCGCCACGGCGGCCGAGACGGTGACGACCGAAGGGTGGCCGATATGGGCGAAATGCGTGTCGTCGTAGTCCAGGGCGTGCGACAGCGTGCCGTTGACCAGCGCCGCCTCCGCCGGGCTCGACAGAGCGCCATCGAAGCGCAGGCAGGGCCCCGCCGACCTTTGTGCCTGCGCCCAGGCGGCAAACGTGCCCTCCGCCGCGCCAGCGATGCCGCAGGCCGCCCAGTCGAGGATCGACAAGCGCATAACGGCCCGCACATCCTCCGGCGCGACCTCTTCGGCGTAGCGCAAAAGCAAATCCGTGATCATGGCTGGGAGTAGACGCCGCCCGCGCCGCGCGCGCAAGCCGCGGGCCGGGGCGCGCTGCGATCCATCTTCACTTGGCCAAAAACAACTCAGCCGGCCGCGCCACAAGCACGGGCCTCAGCCGTAAAGCTCCGCCGCCCGACGCTCGAACGCGCGGACGATCCGCTGCATCGCCTCGTTGAAGACGACACCGATGATCCCTTGCAGGACCCGGTTGCGGAACTCGAAATCGACGTGGAAGGACACGTCGCACCCGCCGTCCTCGACATCGGTGAAGGCCCAGTTGGAGATCATGTAGCGGAACGGGCCGTCCAGGTATTCGGTGTCGATCTTCCGGTCTTCGGGGAAAAGCTCCACCCGGCTGGTGAACCGTTCGCGAAACACTTTGAAGGAGATGACCAGATCGGCGGTCATCACCTCCTTGCCCTCCTCTGGCACCACCGATTTCACCCGCGCTGCGGCGCACCAGGGCAGAAATTTGGGGTAAGAGGCCACATCGGCGACCAGATCGTACATCTGTGTGGCCGTGTAAGGCAGGCGCTTGGTCTCGGAATGGGTCGGCATGTCGCTTTGTCTAAATCCACGTGTCGCGCGATGTGTTACATGCAAACCCGCAGATCAAGAAAGGGGCGCCATGCAGCGGCCATATGTCATAGACCGCATGATCTCCGCCAAGGCCATCGCCGCGCGGATCGAGGCGCTGTCGGGCGAGATTGCGCAGGATTTCGCGGGCACCGACAAGCTGGTCGTCGTGGGGCTGCTGCGCGGCTCGTTCGTGTTCATCGCCGATCTGGTGCGCGAATTGGATCTGCCCATCGAGGTCGATTTTCTGGAGGCGTCCAGCTACGGCGAGGCGATGGAATCGAGCCGGGAGGTGCGTATCCTCAAGGACCTGCGCGCCCCGATCGAGGGGCGCGACGTGCTGGTGGTCGAGGACATCATCGATACCGGCCACACGATGCGGCACGTTCTGGGTCTTCTGGGCGCGCGCAGCCCGGCGCGCCTGCGCTCCATCGCGCTCTTGGACAAGCCGACCCGGCGCGAGGTGGAGGTGCAGGCCAATTGGACCGGCTTCACCATCCCGGACGAATTCGTGGTCGGCTACGGCATCGATTACGCGCAGCGGGACCGCAACCTGCCCTATATCGGCAAGGTCCGCTTCACGGACTAAGCACAGGGGCTGCGCCGCTGCGCACAGGCCCGGCCATTGCAGCGCCGCACGCCGAGCGACATCTTGGCTGTATGGATCAGATCAAAGACTACCACGCACACGTCTATTTCACCGCTGCGCAAGCGGAGACGGCGGAGCGCATCTGCCGGGACGCTGCCGACCGCTTTGGGGTTCAGATGGGGCGGATGCACGCCGCCCCCGTTGGGCCGCACCCGATGGGCTCGTGCCAGCTGGGCGCATCGCCTGCGCAATTTGCGGAGCTGCTGCCCTGGCTGGCGTTGCACCGCGCTGGGCTGATCGTCTTTTGCCACCCCAATACCGGCGACGCACTGGCCGACCACCGCGATCACGCGATCTGGCTGGGCACCGGGCTGGAGCTGAACCTGTCGATCTTCGATTGAACAGTGCGGGTGTGCGCCCCATACTCCTGGTAAAGGAGTATGACGCATGCCCCAAAAGACTAAGGTGAACCTGACGATCGACAAGGACCACGTGGCGGAGGCCCGCGCGCTGGGCCTGAACATGTCGCACGTGGCGGGCGAGGCCATTGCCAAGGCGCTGAAGGAAGAGCGCGAAAGGCGGTGGAAAACGGAGAACCGATCAAAGATCGAGGCGTATAACGCCTGGGTCGAGGAGAACGGTGTCCCTTTCGCCGATCTGCGCAAGTTCTAAGGCGCGATGCAGCAGTTCGATGTCTATGCACCGCCCAGTGGGCCCTTGGTCGTGATCATCCAAGGTGACCTGCTGGGCGACATGCGCACACGGGTGGCCATTCCGCTCTTGGATGTGAAAGCGGCGCTGCCGGAGCTAAACGCCCTCAATCCGACATTCGATTTGGGGGAGGTTCGGGTCGTCTTGGCGCCGCAATTCGTGGCCACCTTCACGCGGCGCGAGCTGGGCACGCGCGTGGGTTCACTTGAGCATGAAAGGGACAGGATCATCCATGCCGTTGATGTGCTAATGGGCGGGATCTAACCGCCCTGCGCGGCCTCCAGCGCGGGCAAGAAGCGCTGTTCGTAGTCGCTGCCGACCAGTGGGCCAGCGAAGCGGAAGAGGACGGTGCCGTCGGCGTCCAGGATAAACGTCTCCGGCGGCGCCGTGACGCCCCAGTCTATGGCCGTGCGGCCCTGCGGGTCGAACGGCACGGCGACGAAGGGGTTGTCTTCGTCCCGCAGATACTCCGCCGCGTTGCCAGCTTGATCTTTGAAGTTGATGCCGACGATGGGCAGCCCCTCGGCCTCCAGCGCCAGGAGGTTCGGGTGTTCGGCGCGGCAGGGCGGGCACCAGGAGGCCCAGAAGTTAACCAGCGTCACCTCCCCGCGCGCGAGGCCCTCGGCCGGCAGCCCGTCGAAGCCGTCCAGCGCGGCTTCGGTCACCGGCGGCGCGGGCTGGCCGATGAAGGTCGAGGGCAGCGTGTCGTCGCCGTCCCACATGCCCACGGCGGCGATGGCAACGAAGCCCGCGAAGATCAGCGGCGGGGCCAGCATCAGCGGGGACAGCTTAGCCATCGCGCTCTTCCTCGGCGCGCCGCATCTCCGCCCGGACCTTGCGGCCCTCGACCAGCGTCACGATCACGATCAGCGCCAGGATCGCCAGACTGACCCCGTAGGCCCACAGAACCGTGTCCGCGTATTTGCCGAGGTCGGGCATCATGCGGGCACCATGCGCGCGCGCAGGGCGCGGGTGCGGCGGCGGCGGATCTCGGTGCCCGTGCGGTAGAGTGTGAGTGTGACGAACAGCAGCCCGAAGCCGAGCATGGAGATGACTGCGGGCCACCAGAACACGGACGCGATGTTCGTCTCCGGATCGGCGGAGAAGGTCGCGGGCTGGTGCAGGCCCTGGTTCCAGAACAGCACCGCGTAGCGCGACAGCACTGCGAAAACCGATCCGACGATGCAGAGGACCGATGTCAGGTCCGCCGCGCTGTCCGGATCCTCGACCGCGGACCACAGGGCGATGTAGCCAAGGTAGAACAAAAAGAGGATCAGGAACGAGGTCAGGCGCGGGTCCCAGGCCCACCAGGTGCCCCACATTGGCTGGCCCCAGATCGCACCAGTGACCAGCGCGATCACCGTCATCGCGACGCCCACGGGCGCCGCGGCCTTAGCGGCAAGCGCGCTGACATGGTGGCGGCGGATGAGCCAAATAAGTGAGGCGACGAGCATCATGAACCACGCATTGATCGCCATCAGCGCAGCCGGCACGTGCAGATAAATGATCTTGACCGTCGATCCCTGCCGGAAATCGTCCGGTGTGAAGAAGAAGCCCCAGATCAGCCCAAGCGCGATGAAGGCGGCACTGGCCAGCCACAGGGCGGGCATAATGCGTTCGGTGAGCCGCAGGAATCGGACCGGATTGGCGTATTCCCAAAGGGAGCTTGGCTGGGTCATGGCGCGAATTTAGGCGACGGGCGGGGACGTCACAAGCGGCCAGAGCGGTCTTAGCGCAATGTGAGGCGCAGCGCCGCAGCTGCGGCGAAGGGCATCAGCGCCACGCAGCCCGCGGTCAGGCCCGCCACCAGCGCCAGCGGTGTCGTCGGGTCCAGCCCTTCGGCTCCGCGGCGGGCGGCGTCCGCGCCGAAGATCAGCGTCGGCACGTAAAGCGGCAGGACCAGCAGCGACAAGAGCAGACCGCCGCGCTTGAGGCCGACCGTCAGCGCCGCGCCGAACGTGCCGATCAGCGACAGTGCTGGCGTGCCAAGGGCGAGTGACAGGACGAGCGGCCAGGCGCCCTCGGGCGGCAATTGCAACATCACGCCGAGCACCGGCGCGGCGAGGACAAGCGGCAGGCCTGTGACCAGCCAATGGGCCAGCGCCTTTATCAGCAACGCCGCCTCCAGCGGGAGGGGCGCCGTGGCCAGCAGATCGAGGCTGCCGTCCTCCCAATCGAGCGCCAGAAGCCGGTCCAGCGACAGCAGGCACGCGAGCAGCGCGCCCAGCCACAACACACCCGCCGCGATGCGCGACAGCAGCGCGGCGCCCGGCCCGACGGAGAACGGCACCAGCAGCGTCACGATCAGGAAGAAAGCGAGGCCGAGGCCGAAGCCGCCCCCCGCCCGCAGCGC
>JBCDFL010000044.1:0-18703 GCA_039178165.1 Pseudomonadota bacterium
AGGATCGCGCCCAGCGTGTCGGCGATGACCTCCGGCGACAGCTCCAGCACGTCGAGGGCCAAGAGGCACTTGGCCCAATCGATCGTCTCCGCCACGCCCGGCTTTTTGAACAGATCCTCGGTCCGCAGACGCTGGACGAAGGCGACGACCTCCTGGCTCAGCGCCGCGGCGGCCTCCGGCGCACGGGCGCGCAGGATGTCCATCTCTCGCTCGAAGCCCGGATAGTCGACCCAGTGGTAAAGGCACCGGCGCTTCAATGCGTCGTGCACCTCGCGCGTGCGGTTGGAGGTCAGGATCACGATGGGCGGCTCGGGCGCCTTGATCGTGCCCAGCTCCGGGATCGTGACCTGGAAATCCGACAAAGCCTCCAGCAAGAACGCCTCGAACGGCGCGTCCGTGCGGTCCAGCTCGTCGATCAGCAGGATCGGCGCGCCGGCGGGATCGGGGCGCATCGCCTCCAGCAGGGGCCGCTCGATCAGGTAGTCGTCTGAGAACAGCTCCCCCTGCAGCGCGCCCCGGTCCGCGCCCCCACCGGCCTCGGCCGTGCGGATGGCGACCATTTGCGCGGCAAAGTTCCACTCGTAGACGGCAGAGGCCGCATCGAGCCCCTCGTAGCATTGCAGCCGGATCAGGCGGCGGCCGAGCCCCGCGGCCAGCGCCTTGGCGATCTCCGTCTTGCCAACGCCCGCCTCCCCTTCCAAAAACAGGGGCCGGCCAAGGGTCAGCGATAGGAAAACCACCGTCGCCAGGCTGCGCCCGCACACGTAGCCCTGCTCCGCCAGCATCGCCTGAACGGCGTCGATTGAGGTCGGTTTCATCATAGCGGGCAACGGTGCATCTATCCCTGCCGCCGTCAAGTCGGACCAAAGACCAAAAACCGCCCCGGCGTTGACCCAAATCGGCTGGGCTGGCATGATCTTAACGAAATAATGAGGACGTTCGGGCTAGCCCCGCAGGCGTTCCGAGGCAAAAGACGAGAGCATTATGCGCATCACCGCCGTGACCTGCGTCAAGAACGAAGGGCCGTTCCTGCTGGAATGGATCGCCTTCAACCGCGTGATCGGGGTGACGGATTTTCTGTTTTACTCCAACGATTGCGACGACGCGACCGATGCGCTGCTCGACGCGCTCATGGACCGCGACTACGTCCAGCACCTGCCCAACCCGGCTGAAGGGCGCAATTACCAGATGGAGGCGCTGAAGGACGCGGCCAAGCAGGACGTGATCGTGGGGGCCGATTGGGTCTGGGTCGCCGATGTGGACGAGTTTTTGAACATCCATGTGGGCGACGGCACGATCCCCGAGCTGATCGAGGCCTGCGGCGACCCGCAAGCGATCAGCGTCAATTTCCAGTTCTTCGCCAACGACGACATCGAGGGGTTCGAGGATCGTCCGGTGATCGAGCAATTCACCCGCTCCCACAATCCCGACCTGTGGTGCGGCGAGGCGGCAATTGAAGTCAAGTCGCTGGTCCGTCACGACTTTCCGCTGCAATATTACGGCGCGCACCGCCCCTTCTTCAAAGCCAAACTGCCGAAAAAGCGGCGGCCGACTTGGACCGACGGGTCGGGCCGGGACGTGCCGTACCGCTTTCTGGTCGCGGCCAATCCGCGCCGCATCCGCCGCTTTCCGGCCCAGGGCAGCCGCGATTTCGCGACGCTGAACCACTACGCCCTGCGCAGCCTCGACAGCTATCTGGTCAAGAACGACCGGGGCGACGTGAACCGCGAGCACCGCGCCTTCGACGACACCTATTGGCGCGAGCGGAACGATCCCGCGTGGTACGACCCGTCGATCCAGCGCTACCTGCCCCGCCTGACCGCAGAGATCGCGCGGCTGAAAAAGCACCCCGAAATCGCCGCCCTGCACGACGAGGCCGTCGCCCGCCACAGGGCCAAACGCGACGCCCTGCTGGAGCGCGCGGAATACCGCGACATGCAGGCCCAATTGCGCGCGGCCTCCAAGCTGCCCCCGGCGGAAGAGGCGCTTCTGGCCGAGCTTGGGATCGAGGCATGAGCCTGCAAATCGTCAACCTCGGCCTGCCCAAGACTGGCACGACAACGCTGGCCCGGGCGCTGCGGCTGGCGGGCTACCGCGTGGCCGATCACCGCATCCGCGCGCGCCAGGACGCGGCGCGGGCCGGGCAATACGTGGCCGACCTGCTCTACCGCGGGCGGTTCGAGGCGGATGATCCCGGCGCGTTCCTCGCCCCCTTCCAAGCGCTGACCGAAACCAGCCTCCTGCGCGAGGGGCGCAGCCTCTGGCCGCAGATGGATTACGGACTGATCGACGCCATCCGCCGCACGTATCCGAAAGTCAAATTCCTCGCCTCGCGCCGCGATCCCTTCGCGCTGAGCCAAAGCATGCTGGCGTGGTCCGACCTCGGCACCGCGCGCCTGCCGCAGGCGGCGATCCCCGGCCTACCGCCCGGCTTCGGCGACACGACCAAGCAGCGCATCCAGTGGATCGAGGCGCAGAACCGCTTTCTCGACGACATCTTCCTCGGCGATCCGGACTTTCTGGCCTTCGACATCGCCGATCCCAAAGCCCCCGCGCAGATCAGCGCGCATCTGGGCCGCAAGCTGCCCTGGTGGGGCCGCAAAAACCGTAACGATTTGAACAGGGTCGCCTAATGCGCATTTCTCTTCACATTGGGCTGGAGCATGTGGGCGCAAGCCGCCTGCAAAGCGTTCTGGCAGACAAGCGCGACCAGCTGGCGGCCAAGGGCATCCTGGTGCCCCGCAGCCTCGGCCCCAAAAACCACACCCGCCTTTACATGGCGGTCACGGACTCGGACCATGTCGATCCGCTGCGCTACAACCGTGGCTACATCACCGAAGACAAACAGCGCGTCCTGCGCGAAGCGGTCGCCACGGACCTCGCCCGCGAGATCGAGCAGGCCAAACCAGATCATATGATCCTCACGGCCAGCCAACTGGGCGCGTCGCTTTATACGGCGTCAGAGCTGGAGCGCCTCAAGGCCCTCCTGACCCCGCACAGCGACGATATCGAAATCATCGCCCACGTGGACGAGCCTGCGGCGCTGCTGACGCGCCACTACGCCCAGCAGATCTTCGAAGGGCGCGGGCGCTCGCTGGAGGTGGAGATGGAGCTGGCGGGGACCAAGACCTGGTGGGCCGATTGCCTGGCCGAAGCGCCCAAGATCGACCCGCAAGCGGGCCAATTCCTTGAAAACCAGATGCCGCCCTTCTGGCTCGACTACACCGCGCTGATCGCCTTCTGGGACGGCACCTTCGGCGCCGGCACCACCCGCCTGCGCCGCTTTGACGCCGAGGCCTTCGCGGCGGAGACGGTCACCGATGAGATCAAGGCCGCCTTCGGCATCGACGGCACCATCGGCAAGGCCGCTGCGGCTACGGCCGACGTCCAGCCCTCCGCCGCGTGGCTGGCACGGGGCCGGCAGCTGAATGACCTGCTCCTGAGCGTGCTGGAGGGCCGCAAACGCATCCTGCCGCGCCAGCTTTGGCGGTCCTTCGTGCAGGAGGTCGGCGTGCCGGGCGATCCCATCGATCCCGCCAGCCTGTCGGCCATCTCCAAAACCTTTGACGCGGCGAACAAGACGCTGCTGAAGGCCCACAATCTGCCCGCCGACACGTTCAAACGCCCCCGCGCCAAAGGCACATGGGCGGAGGCCGATCCGACCCGCGGCTACCGCGCCTCGCAATACCTTCTGGGCTTCATGTGGCGCATCGACAAAGCCACCAAGGAAGAGGCCAAGACCAAAGGCGCCGACCTCAGCGATGCGCCCAAACCCGCCGCAAAGGCCCCCTCGGACCTGACCCCCTCCGCCCAGCGCCTGATGCCGCCCTTGGCCGTGCAGAACTTTGAAAAGCTGAAGAATTCCTCCTTCGCCCCGCACAACCGCCTGGGCGCGGTAGACGAAGAGCAGCTGGCCGCCGCCTACATGCCTGTTCCCATGCGCGACCTACCCGAAGGATCGACTGGCAACGTCATCGTCGGCTGCATGAAGAACGAGGCGCCCTATATCGTCGAATGGGTCGCCTACCACCGCGCCATGGGCGTCGACAATTTCCTGATCTACACCAATGATTGCTCGGACGGCACGTCCGAAATCCTGGACCGGCTGCAGGCGATGGGCATCGTCCAGCACCGCAACAACGACGGCTGGAAGGGCAACTCGCCCCAGCAATACGCGCTGAACCAAAGCCTCAAAGAACCGCTGATCCGCAACGCAGACTGGATCATCCACATCGACGTGGATGAATTCATCAACGTGCGCACCGGCAACGGCACCCTCGCCGACTTCTTCGCTGCCGCCCCGGACGCCACCAATGTCGCGATGACCTGGCGCCTGTTTGGCCACAACGGCGTGACCAAGCTCGCGGACGATTTCGTCATAGAACAGTTCGACGCCTGCGCTCCGAAATTCTGCCCCAAGCCGCACACGGTCTGGGGCTTCAAGACGATGTTCAAGAATATCGGCGCCTACGAGAAGATCAGCTGCCACCGCCCCAACAAGCTCGACGCGGGCATGAAAGGCGCGGTGAAATGGGTGAACGGGTCGGGCCGCGACATGACGCGCGAGGCGGTGGACAACGGCTGGCGGTCGTCGAAGAAATCCATCGGCTACGACCTTATCCAGCTGAACCACTACGCCCTGCGCTCCGCCGAAAGCTTCCTGATCAAACGCCAGCGCGGGCGCGCCCTGCACGTTGACCGGTCTATAGGGATCAACTACTGGATCCGCATGGATTGGTCCGACTTCCGCGACATCACGATCAAGCGCAATTTGCCCCGTCTTCGCACCGAATACGATCGCCTGATGGAAGATGCGGACCTGAAATCCCTGCACGCGGCCGGCTTCGCCTGGCACCAAGCCAAAGCCGCCGAGCTGCACGCCATGCCCGAATTTCACGAGCTCTACGAGCAAGCGCTCGACATCCGCCTGACAGAGACCGAGCGCGTGGCCTATGCCCTCGCCCTCGATATGGAGAGCTGAGGTGATCGTGCAGCCAAAGGGGATCGCCCGCGCCGACTGCGTGCGCTCGCGCGGGATATTCTTTCCCAAGGACAAGCAGATCATCCGCGGCCGTCTGCGCGGCGCCCTGCGCGAGCACCGCTACGAGGCCAAGGAATCCGACGCCGTGGTCGGGCTGCTGCAGCCGGGCGACGTGGTCCTCGAACTGGGGGGCGGCATCGGCTACATGTCGACGCTGGCCGCCACGAAATGCGATATCGCCCATGTCCACACGTTCGAGGCGAACCCCCACCTCATCCCCTACATCGAACGGGTGCACGCTGCGAACGGTGTGACCAACGCGACCGTTCACAACGCGCTGTTGGGCGCGCGCAAAGGCAGCGCCGAGTTCCACGTGCGTTTCAACCTCCTGGCCTCCTCCCTGGTGGAGCCGGTGGAGGGCACCGTTCTGAGCGTCGAGAAGATCGAAGTGCGCAATGCACGTCAGACCAGTACGGAGATCGCGCCGACGGTCCTGATCTGTGACATCGAAGGGGCGGAGGCGGACGTCATCCCCCGCCTGAACCTCTCCACCGTGCGCGCGGCCTGCGTCGAGCTGCACCCCCAGTGGATCGGTCCCGAAGGCGTCGCGGCGGTCTTCGGCGCTTTCGCCAAAGCGGGACTGACCTATTACCACGGCGGCTCGCACGGCAAAGTGGTCTGCTTTTCCCGCGACTGGTCGGTCAAGCCAGTTTGAAGATCCTCGCTCTCCTCTGCGTGCGCAACGAGGGGGCCTTCCTTCTGGACTGGATCGCCCACCACCGCGCCTGTGGCGTCACTGATTTCCTCGTCTTTTCAAACGATTGCCAGGACGGCACCGACACCCTGCTCGACGCGCTCGCAGCGGACGGCGTGCTGACCCACGTGCGCAACGATGGCCCCTACGACAAGGGCGGCGTGCAATTCACCGCGCTGAAGGCCGCCGCCAAGCGGGCGGAGCTGCACAAGGCGGACTGGATCCTGCCCCTCGACATCGACGAATTCGTGAACGTCCACACGGGCGACGGCACCCTGCCCGCCCTCATCGCCGCCCTGCCGGAGGCGACTGCGATCACGCTGACCTGGCGGCTTTTCGGCAATAACGGCCTCGTGCGGTACGAGGACACACCCGTGCCCAGCCTCTTTCCCCGCGCCGCGCCGGTCGTGATGCACTGGCCCTGGCGCGCGGCGATGTTCAAAACGCTCTACCGCAACGACGGGACCTACCGAAAACCCGGCGTGCACCGCCCGCGCGACGCCGATCCCGCCAAGCTGGACCAGGCGCGCTGGTTCGACGGAGAGGGGCGCGCGCTGGACGATCAGTTCAAGACCCGGCGCCTCTTCTCCAATTTCGGGCGCTCCAACTACGCCCTCGCGCAGCTCAACCACTACCCACTCGGCGCGATGGAAAGCTTCGTGCTCAAGGCCGACCGCGGGCGGGCCGTGCACGCCGCCGACACGCTCGGCCTCGACTACTGGGTGGAGCGGAACTGGCAAACGGACGAGGACACGAGCATCGCCCGCTACGCGGCAAGCACCGCCGCCCACCGCGGCGCCCTCGCCACGCCCGCGATCCGGGCCCTGCACGACGCCGCGGTCCAGTGGCGGCACCAGCGGTTCGAGGCGCTGATGCAGGAGGAGCCATTCCGCGCCCTCTTCGGCAGGCTCCTGATGACGCCGCCCAGCCGCCCTGTGCCCCCGCGCGCCGCGCAGTTCATGACCGGCTACGCCAACCTCGCCCGCCAGGGAGCAGTGAAAAAGCCTTAAATCTACACAATTTCGCCCCAAATCTGCGTTAGCTAGCCCAGGCCGCCCGCAGCGGAGGACGCGACATGCAAGACGAAACCAACGAATTCAACCCCGCGCTGGGGGATCTGCCGACGGGCCAGTGGCTGTCCAAACTGGCGCAGATCGCCGAAGCGCACGGTGATTTCACGCCGCTCGGGGACGCGCATTTCGCCGCGCTCATCACCGGGGGCGACACGCTTCTGGTCAGCTTCGAGACGATCCAGGGCATCCGCGCGCTCAGCGAGGGCGCTGCGCCCCTGGGGTGGGAGCTGACGCGCGCCCTGGGCTGGACCTCGCTCTGCATCGCGTCGAACGGCGACACCTGGTTCCGCGACCCGGAGGTCTTCGCCTTCATCGACAGCCTCATCGACGACGGCTTTTTCGACGCCTACGAAAATGTCCTCTTCTACGGCGCCGGCCCCTGCGCCTACGCCGCCGCCGCCTTCTCCGTCGCTTGTCCGGGCGCGACGGTGCTGGCGATCCAGCCGCAGGCGACGCTCGATCCGCGGGTGACCGAGTGGGACGACCGCTTTACCGACATGCGCCGGACCGATTTCACCTCCCGCTACGGCTACGCGCCCGACATGCTGGACGCCGCCGCGCAAGCCTTCGTGCTCTACGACCCGCGCGAGGACCTGGATGCGATGCACGCCGCGCTCTTTACCAAGCCGAACGTGACCAAGTTGCGCTTGCGCTATCTTGGCGACGCGATCCAGACCCACCTGATGCAGATGCAGCTTCTGTTTCGGCTGATGGCCAAGGCCAGCGCCGGCAAGCTGAATGAGGCGACATTCGCCCGCATGTGGCGCGCCCGGCGCGATTATCTGGGCTACTGGCGCGGCGTGATGACCGCGCTGGACGAAGCGGGGCACGACCAGCTGACCATGGCCCTCTGCGAGCATATCACCGCCCGCTACCCCGCCCCCCGCTTTGCGCGCCGCCTCAAGGAGTTGCAGGCGCCCAAGGCCGCGCAAGGCTAGGCAGCCCCGCGGACCCGTGCTAGGCGGGCGCCATGACCCAAAGCCTCACGATCCGCCGCCCCGACGATTGGCACCTGCACCTGCGCGACGGCGCAGTGATGCAGGCCGTCCTGCCCGCCACCGCGCAGCACTGCGCCCGCGCCATCGTCATGCCCAACCTCATGCCGCCGGTGATCACCGGCGCCGACGCCAGGGCCTATATGGACCGGATCACGGCGGCCCTGCCTGCGGGCATGCGCTTCGAGCCGCTGATGACGCTTTACCTGACCGAAGACACCGACCCGGACGACGTCGCCGCCGCCCATGCGGCGGGCCACGTGAAAGCGGTCAAACTCTACCCCGCCGGCGCGACGACCAACTCCGCCTCCGGCGTGCGCGACTTCGACCGGGTCCGGCCGGTGCTGGAGCGGATGGCGGAGATCGGCCTGCCCCTCAGCTTCCATGGCGAAGTGGTCGACGACGACATCGACATCTTCGACCGCGAGGCCGTCTTCATCGACCGCATCCTGGATCCAATCCTGCGCAGCGTGCCCGGCCTGCGCCTGGTGATGGAGCATCTGACCACCCGCTACGCCGTGGACTACGCGTGGGAGCAGGAGGGCAGCTTCGCCACCACCATCACCGCCCACCACCTGGCGATCACCCGCAACCACATGCTGGCCAAGGGCGGCATCCGGCCCGATTACTACTGCATGCCCGTGGTCAAGACCGCCGATGACCGCGCCGCCCTGCGCGCCGCGGCGACCTCCGGCGACCGGCGCTTCTTCTTCGGCACCGACAGCGCGCCGCACGTGGCCCCGAACAAACACAACGCCGCTGGCAGCGCGGGCTGCTTCACCGCGCCCAACGCCCTGTCCATAGTCGCGCAGATCTTCGACGGCGCCGGCGCTCTGGACAAGCTGGAGGCGTTCACGTCGCTGAACGGGCCGGCCTTCTACCGCCTGCCGGTGAACGAAGAAAGGATCACCCTCACCCGAACCCCACCGCACTATCCCGCCCATGTGGAGACGCCAGAGGGCCCCGTGACCGTGTTCGACCCGGACATGACGCTTGAATGGAGCGTGACCTGATCCGCCTTCACTTGGCCAAAAACAACTCCCAGCGGAGCGTCCCGCCCGCACAACAAGGCACCGCCCGATGATCCCCACCAGCTTTCCGCCCAAAGACGAAATCGCCCGCCTCACCGCCCGCGCCCTGCTGGAGGTGGAGGCCGTGCACCTGAACGCCGCCGATCCCTTCATCCTCGCCTCGGGCCTGCCCTCACCCACGTACATTGATTGCCGCAAGCTCATCTCCTTCCCGCGCCTGCGCAGCACGCTGATGGACTTCCTCGCCGTCACGGTCATGCGCGAGGCGGGGTTCGAGGCGTTCGACAACGTCGCCGGGGGCGAGACCGCTGGCATCCCCTTCGGCGCGATGATCGCCGAACGGCTCGCCTTGCCGATGAGCTACGTGCGCAAAAAGCCCAAAGGCTACGGCCGCAACGCCCGGATCGAAGGCGTGATGAGGCCCGGCCAGCGCGTCCTGCTGGTTGAGGACATGACCACCGATGGCGGATCGAAGCTCAGCTTTGTCGATGCCATCCGCGAGACCGGCGCCACCTGTGGGCACACCGCAGTCCTCTTCAGCTACGGCATCTTCCCCGAAATTCACCGGACGCTGGGCGATCACGGGGTCAAATTGCACGCGCTGTGCACCTGGTGGGACGTGCTAGCGGAGGCGAAAGTGTCAGAGGCATGTGACACCACAACCCTAGCTGGCGTTGAGGCTTTTTTGAACAACCCGCGCGCCTGGCAAGAGGCCCATAAATCCGCCACCTGACGCCACATCTGCCAAAACCCTAGGTTTACACCCCAAGATGCTGTAGGGTGAATATACAGACTTACCCACAGGATATCCATCTAGACCCCACCGGGCGCGCGGCGCTACGAACACGCACCGCCGGGGGAACGGGCGGGAATCACGAGGGCCGGGACCCACCCGGCCCCCAGAGCTTAGGCGGGGCAGAGGGGCAGGCGCATGAACGACATTTCAGGGATTCCAGCGGGTGCCCCCGAGGTGCAAACGCCCGAAACGATGCCCCATTCGATCGAGGCCGAACAGCAGCTTCTGGGCGCGATCCTGACCAACAACGACGTCTACGACCGCGTCGCCGCGATCATCGGCAAAGACCATTTCTACGACCCGGTCCACGCCCGCATCTACGACATCGCCAGCGCCCGCATCGCTAAGAACCAGCTGGCCAGCCCCGTGACGCTGAAGGCGTTCATGGAAGACGACGAGGGCCTCAAGGAGCTGGGCGGCGCCGGCTACCTCGCCCGCCTCGCCGGCGCGGCGATCAGCGCCTTTGCGGTGCGCGATTACGCGCAGATGATCTATGACCTGGCTGTGCGCCGTGACCTCATCGGCCTGGGGCGCGATATCTCCGCCAAGGCGATGCGCGTCGACGTCGCCTCCGAGCCCAAAGAACAAATCGTGGAGGCGGAACAGGCGCTCTACAAACTGGCCGAACAGGGCACGTCCGAAGGCGGCTTCCAGAGCTTTCTGAAGGCCGTCACCGACGCGGTGAACGTCGCCAATGCCGCCTACCAGCGCGAGGGGGGGCTGGCCGGCGTCTCAACCGGCCTCGTGGACCTCGACAAGAAGTTGGGCGGGCTGCACTCCTCCGACCTTCTGATCCTTGCCGGGCGCCCGTCGATGGGTAAAACCTCGCTCGCCACCAACATCGCCTTCAACATCGCCAAGGCCTACCGCCGCGGGCTGAAGCCCGACGGCTCCGAAGGCGCCGTGGAGGGCGGCGTGGTCGGCTTTTTCTCCCTCGAGATGAGCGCTGAACAGCTCGCCGCGCGGATCCTGTCGGAGGCCGCCGAAGTGCCCAGCGAACAGATCCGCCGCGGCGACATGACCGAGGACGAGTTCCGCCGCTTCGTTGAGGCCGCAAAAGCGCTGGAGGCCTGCCCACTCTATATCGACGACACGCCCGCCATCCCGATCGCGCAGCTCGCCGCCCGCGCCCGGCGGCTGAAACGGACCTACGGCCTCGACGTGCTGATGGTCGACTATATCCAACTGGTCCGCGGCACCTCCGACAACCGCGTGCAGGAAATCGGCGAGATTTCCATGGGCCTTAAAGCCATCGCCAAAGAGCTGAACATCCCCGTCATCGGCCTCTCGCAGCTCAGCCGCCAGGTCGAATCCCGCGACGACAAGCGCCCGCAACTGAGCGATCTGCGCGAATCGGGCTCCATCGAGCAGGACGCCGACGTCGTCATGTTTGTCTTCCGCGAGGAGTATTACAAAGAGCGGGAAAAGCCCGGCGATCACGACCTGGAGGCCATGGGCCAGTGGCAGGAAGAGATGGAGCGCCTGCACGGCCGCGCCGAAGTCATCATCGGCAAGCAGCGCCACGGCCCCATCGGCACGGTCGATCTGGCCTTCGAGGGGCGTTTCACCCGCTTCTCGAACCTCGTCCAACCCTGGCAGCAGGGCGGCGGCCAGTCGTTCTGAGGCCCGGGTTTCGACGCCTTTGGCGCCGATCCGCCGGGGGGCCAGCCCCCCGGACCCCCCTGGAGTTTATTCAGAACAGAGAAAGGTGGACGCCGCGCCGTCCCCCGGCCATGTTTTGGGTATGCGGTTACTTCTGGCGCTCTTTCTATGGACGGGCCTCGCGCAGGCCGAGGGCCTGACGGAGGTCGATGTCGAGCTGGTCCTGGCCGTCGATGTCTCCCGCTCGATGGAGCCGTTCGAGCTGGAGATCCAGCGCCGCGGCTACGCCGCCGCCCTGCGCAGCCCCGAAGTGCACGCCGCCATCGCCCGCGGCCCCCTGGGCTACGTCGCGCTCACCTACATCGAATGGGCCGGCACCCAGCGCGTCATCGTGCCTTGGACCCGGGTGGAGACGCCGGCGGACGCCAACGCCTTCGCAGACCAACTGACCGTCGCCTTCCAAGACGGCTTTCGCCGCACCTCGATCTCCGGCGCGCTGGATTTCGCCGTCCGCAGTCTGGAGACCAACGCCTTTTTGGGCCTGCGGCAGGTGATCGACGTGTCGGGCGACGGGCCCAACAACCTCGGCCCGCCGGTGCTGGCGGCCCGCGCCCGCGCCCTGGCCCAGGGGATCGTTATCAACGGGCTGCCGCTGATGACCCGCCGGGACGGGCCGACGGCGCTTTGGGGCATCGACGATCTGGACGTCTATTACGAAAATTGCGTGATCGGCGGCCCTGGCGCCTTCGTGATCCCCGTCACCGACTGGGACGATTTCGAGGGGGCGGTGCGCCGCAAGCTCATCCTGGAGCTGGCCGGCCCGCCCACGGGCCCGGGGCTCGGCCCCCGCCTCTGGCGCGCGCAGGCGGAGGGCTACAATTGCCTCATCGGCGAAGAGATTTGGGAGCGCAATCGCGGCCTCTTCGCGTATCCCTGAGGCGTTTTCCCCCTTCCCTCACGCCGGCGCCAATGCCAAGAGAACGCTATGGGAACCGGCCATCTGACCATCGACCTGGGCGCGCTGCAGCGCAATTACCGCGACCTGGACGCCCTGTCGCAGGGGGAGACGGCCGCCGTCGTCAAAGCGGACGGCTACGGCCTGGGCCTGGCCCGCGCCGCCCGCGCGCTGGCAGAGGCGGGCGCCCGCACCTTCTGCGTGGCCACCGCCGAGGAAGGCGCCCGCTTGCGCGCCATTCTGGGCCAAGGCCCTGTGATCTACGTCTTTTCGGGACATATGGAGGGCGATGCCGCAGCGCTCGACGGGGCCGATCTGGTCCCGCTGCTGAATTCAGTCGATCAGATGCTGCGCCATGTGGAGGCGCTGCCCGGCGCACCCTTCGGCGTGCAGCTCGACACCGGCATGAACCGCCTCGGGATGGAGCCCGCCGAATGGAGCGCCCTGCGCGACATCGCCATCGCCCAGGGCCCGCGCCTGCTGATGTCGCACCTCGCGTGCGCGGACGAGCCCGATCACCCGATGAACGCCGCGCAATTGCAGGTCTTTCGCGAGCTGACGGACGGGCTGGACATCCCCCGCTCCCTCGCTGCGACGGGCGGCACGCTGCTGGGGCCGGATTACCATTTCGACATGACGCGGCCGGGGATCGGCGTCTACGGCGGCCTGCCCTTCGTGGACGCGACGCCGGTCGTGCATCTGGACCTGCCGGTGATCCAAATCCGCCCCGTCGCGGCCGGCGAAACGGTCGGCTACGGCAACACCTGGACCGCCCCGCGCGACGCGCAGATCGCGACCCTGTCCGCTGGCTACGCCGACGGGCTGATCCGCGCGATGGGCCCGCGCGCGCACCTGCACGATGCCGAGGGGCGGCGGGTGCCGGTCGTGGGGCGGGTGTCGATGGACCTGATCACCGCCGACGTCACAGACCTGCCCGCTGCGCCTGAGCACTTGCAGATCCTCGGGCGGCACCAATCGGTCGACACATTGGCGAAGGCGGCGGGCACCATCGGCTACGAGATCCTGACCAGCCTCGGCGCCCGCTACAGCCGCAGCGACGCCCCGTGAGGCCGCTGGCCGCTCTGGGCCGGGCGACGCTTGCGCTGCTGGCTGGCATCGGGCGGCTGGTCCTCTTCACCGCCGGCACGCTGTCGCACATGGTGCGCCCGCCCTTCTACCCGCGCGAGCTGGGCGTCGCGCTCCTGAACATCGGCTGGCTGTCCCTACCGGTCGTCGGCCTCACCGCGCTTTTCACCGGCGGCGCGCTGGCCCTGCAAATCTACGCCGGCGGCGCGCGCTTCAACGCCGAGGCGGTCGTGCCCCAGATCGTCGCCATCGGTATGGTGCGCGAGCTTGGCCCCGTCCTCGTCGGGCTGATGATCGCGGCGCGCGTGACGTCTTCCATCGCGGCAGAGATCGCGACGATGAAGGTGACCGAACAGATCGACGCGCTCGTCACGCTGTCCACCAACCCGATGAAATACCTCGTCGCCCCGCGCGTGCTGGCCGCGATCCTCACCGTCCCGCTGCTGGTCGCGGTGGGCGACACGATCGGCATCGCCGGCGGCTGGGCGGTCGCGACCGGCACGCTCGACTTCAACTCCGCCGCCTACCTGCGCAACACGGTCAACTTCCTGGAGGCGCGCGATATCGCCTCCTCCCTCGTCAAGGGCGCCGCCTTTGGCGGGCTGGCCGCGCTGATGGGCTGCTGGTACGGGCTCGGCTCGGGCCGCGGCGCGATGGGCGTGGGCCAGGCCACCAAGTCGAGCGTGGAGGCCGCCGCCGTCCTTATCCTCGCCGCCAATTTCATCCTCACGGGGGTCTTCTTCTCGCTCTGATCCTATTTCACTTGGCCAAAAACAACTCCCTCTCGCGCGCCGCGTCGCGCCACGCTGCCGGGACGACGCGGGCTTTGCCCGCTGGTCCGGGGAGCGCGAGGGGCTGGCCCCTCGCTCCCGCCCTCACAATCCGCACGAAACGCATGATCGAACTCGAAAACGTCCACAAATCCTTCGGTGACAACCACGTCCTGCGCGGCGTGGACCTGAGCGTCGCGCGCGGCACGTCCATGGTCATCATCGGCGGGTCGGGTACGGGCAAATCGATCACGATCAAATCCATCCTCGGCCTGGTGCCGCCCGACAGCGGCACGATCCGGGTGGACGGCCAAGACGTGGGCCAGGCGGGCGACCGGGACGCGTTTCTGGCGCGCTTCGGGATGCTGTTCCAGGGCGCCGCGCTCTTCGACAGCCTGCCGGTCTGGCAAAACGTGGCCTTCCGCCTCCTGCGCGGCGCGCTCAAACGCCCCCGGGCCGAAGCACGCGCCATCGCCGTGGACAAGCTGCGCCGGGTCGGCCTTGGCCCCGAAGTCGCGGACCGGCTCCCGGCGGAGCTCTCGGGCGGCATGCAAAAGCGCGTCGGCCTTGCGCGCGCCATCGCCGCGGAGCCGGAGATCATCTTCTTTGACGAGCCGACCACTGGCCTCGACCCGATCATGTCGGGCGTCATCAACGATCTCATCCGCGAAATCGTGACGGAGATGGGCGCCACCGCCATCACAATCACCCACGATATGTCCTCCGTCCGCGCCATCGCCGACAACGTCGCGATGCTGCACGGGGGCAAGATCCGGTGGACCGGCCCCGTCGCGCAGATGGACAGCGCGGAGGACCCTTACCTCGCGCAGTTCATCACCGGCAGCGCCGCCGGCCCGATCGAGACGGTGCGCTAACCCATGACCCTCGAAGGGATCGGCGCCGCCCTCCTGGCCCTGGCCCTCGGCGCCCTGGCCAGCCGCGGCGCCGCGCGGCTCGCGCGCCAGCTCGGCGTCCGAAACAGCGGCGCATCGCTGGTCTGCTACGGCACCTTCGCCGTGACCGTCGCCGCCGTGCTCTTTGCCTACGCGGAGCTTGCCATCGCGGGTTTTACGCCCATCGGCGACATCGCCCAGCGCCTGCGGTCCTGGCTGAGCATCCCGGGCGCCACATGATCCCCGGCCTCCTCCCGGCCCAACTGGTGCAGGTCGATGTCGCCGCCTCCCTGGCCGTCGCGGCGGTGCTCTCCGCCTGGCTCACCTACCGGCTGATCCACCGCGCTTTGCGCCGCGGGATCGCGCCGAACGTCTTGGCGCTCTTGATGCCGCTCCTCTTCGGCGGGCTGCTGATCGGCCTGATCATCGCCCTGGCGGAGCTGGACCGGCGGGGCCTGAACCCCATTGGCCCGATCTTGCGCCAGATCGCGTCATGGCTCAGCCTCCCGCTATGAAGCTGCATGTCCTGCTGAACCTCGCCCTCCTGGTCCTTTACCCCATCGCCTGGGGCGCGCCGCTGCTGCGCGCGGGACTGCTGCCGCTGTTCGGGCTGGAGGAGATCAGCGTGCTCAGCGGCCTTGTCGCGCTCTGGGACAGTGACATCTTCCTTGCGCTGGTCGTCACGCTCTTCGCCCTGATCGCGCCGCTGGTGAAGACGTTCGGCCTTGCGCTCGTCCATCTGGGCTGGGTGCGCGACCGTCCCCTCTTCGCCCTTCTGGGCAAGCTGGCGATGGCGGACGTGTTCCTGATCGCGCTTTACGTGACCATCGCCAAAGGGATGCCCGTCGGGCGGGTGGAGACGGCCTGGGGCCTGTATCTTTTTACCTTCTGCATCCTCGCCTCGATCTGGGTGTCCTGGCAGACGAAACAATCCGCGCAGCATTCGACTGATTGTTGAACAAATGGCGACAATGCCCCGCGCGGACGCGATTTTTCTTTCCGTTCGCGCCCCGCCCTGCATTAACCTTAACGCAGTTCGTTGTCTGGGGGGCACCGGCATGTACGCCACATCCATTCACGCGCTGCGGCTCGTGGTGACGCTTCTGCAATATTCGGCGATGGCCCTTATCGTGGCGCTTGCGTGCCTCGGCACCATCGCCAGCGCCCTAGCCGCATTCGGCATCTGGCCCTGGCTGGGCCTCAGCCTCAGCTGGGGCGAGACTGCCCTGCAAGGCGCCGGCATGTGGTCGCAACTGGGCCTCACCGCCCTCGCCATCGCCCTGTGCGTCTACCTGCCCGCCAATGCGCGCATCCTGCGGCTGGAGGCCGGGCACCGCCGCTTCGATCTGGGCGTTGCGGACATCACCCGCGCCTACCACGCCGCGCACGCCGCCGACCGCAGTGGCACGTTCCAGATCGCCGGCGCGTTCGAGGAAACGCGCGACCGCCTCACCTTCCTGCGCGACCACCCCGATCTGGAGCGGCTGGAGCCGGAGATGCTGGAGGTCGCGGCCCAGATGTCCTTCGTCAGCCGCGATCTGGCGGAGGCCTATAGCGACGCCCGCGTCGCCCGCGCGCGGGACGTGCTGACCCAGCGCCAGCACGAGATCGACCGGATGGAGGCCCGCCTGGCCGAGGCGACCGCCATCCACGACGAATTCGCCGTCTGGACCAAACGGCTGGAGCTGGAAGAGAACGTCGCCCGCGCCAAGCTTGCGGAGTTGGTGGACAACATGGCCCGCCTGATGCCCGAGCTTGCGGACGAGCCACCGGCGCAGCCACGCCCCACCCGTGGCGCCACCATCACCGCCCTGCCGCGCCGCGACGCGCTGGAGGCCGGCGAGGCGCAGATCTAAGCCCCTTGGCCCCGGCCCCGCGATGGGGCAATGGGAGACATGGCCAAGACGACCTATTCCTGCTCCGCCTGCGGTGCCAGCTTTTCCAAATGGTCCGGGCGCTGCGACGGCTGCGGCGCATGGAACACCATTTCCGAGGATACCGGCCTCAGCGCCTCCGGCGGCAAGGCGGCTCTGGGCGTCGCCCGGGGCAAACGCGTGGCTCTGACCGACCTGCGCGCCGAAGAGGCCCCGCCGCCCCGCACCCGCTGCGCCATCGCGGAGCTGGACCGTGTGCTGGGCGGCGGCCTCGTGCCCGCCTCCGCCCTGCTGGTGGGCGGCGATCCCGGCATCGGCAAATCGACCCTGCTGCTGCAAGCCGCCGCCGCCTTCGCCCGCAAGGGGGTGAAGACGGTCTATGTGTCGGGCGAGGAAGCGTCCGCCCAGGTGCGCATGCGCGCCCAGCGCCTGAGCCTTGCGGATGCGCCCGTGCAACTGGCGTCAGAGACGAACCTGCGCGACATCCTCACCACGCTGGAGCAGGAAAAACCCGGCCTCGCCATTATCGATTCGATCCAGACCATGTGGTCCGATCAGGTCGACAGCGCCCCCGGCTCCGTCAGCCAAGTCCGCGCCGCCGCGCACGAGCTGACGACATTCGCCAAAAAGCGCGGCATTTCCGTCATCATGGTCGGCCACGTCACCAAAGAGGGCCAAATCGCCGGCCCCCGCGTGGTCGAGCATATGGTCGACACCGTCCTCTATTTCGAAGGGGAGCGCGGCCACCAATTCCGCATCCTGCGCGCGGTCAAAAACCGCTTCGGCCCCGCGGACGAGATTGGCGTGTTCGAGATGACGGGCGGCGGCCTCGCGGAAGTCGCCAACCCCTCTGCCCTGTTCCTCAGCGAACGCGGCAATGCGCCCGGCTCCGCGGTCTTCGCCGGCATAGAAGGAACCCGCCCCGTCCTCGTGGAACTGCAAGCCCTCGTCGCGCCCACGCCCCATTCCCAGCCGCGCCGCACGGTCGTCGGCTGGGACGGCGGGCGCCTTGCGATGATCCTCGCGGTGCTGGAGGCGCGCTGCGGCATCCCCTTCGCCGGCCTCGACGTCTATCTGAACGTCGCCGGCGGCATGAAGATCACCGAACCCGCCGCCGATCTGGCCGTGGCCGCCGCGCTGCTAAGTGCCCGCGAGGATTGTGCCCTGCCCCAGGGCGCCGTCGTTTTCGGAGAGATTTCGCTCTCCGGTGCGCTGCGCCCGGCGCCGCAGACGGAAAACAGGTTGAAAGAGGCCCAAAAACTTGGTTTCACCGCCGCAATTGCGCCGGAAGGGGGCAAGGGAACGGCACCCAAGGGCATGCGCCTCACCAAGATGCCCGACCTGACCACCCTTGTGGGCGAGGTATTCGGCGCGGGATAAGCGCCGACCGGGACCGGAGAGGCGGGCATGGAAGGTTTCACCATCATCGACGGCGTCGTGGCCGCGGTCATCATCCTGTCGGCGCTGCTGGCCTACGGGCGCGGCCTGGTGCGCGAGGCGATGGCCATCGCCGGCTGGATCGCCGCGGCGATCCTCGGCTTCCTCTTCGCCCCGCGGGTCGAACCACTCGTCCGCGAAATCCCGGTCATCGGCGACTTTCTGGCCGACAGCTGCGAGCTGAGCGTGATCGGCGCCTTCGCCCTCGTCTTCGCGGTCGCGCTGATTGTCGTGTCGCTCTTTACCCCGCTCTTCTCCAGCCTCGTGCGCCGGTCGGCCTTGGGGGGCCTCGACCAGGCGCTTGGCTTCATCTTTGGCGTGGCGCGGGGCGTCCTGCTCGTGGCGGTGGCGTTCTTCGTCTACGACATCGTCATCACCGGCCAGGAATACACCATCGTGGACGAATCCCGCAGCGCCGCTGTCTTCGGCCGCTTCACCCAAAGCGTGCAGGACCAA
>JBCDFL010000045.1:0-18560 GCA_039178165.1 Pseudomonadota bacterium
AGGCGGGCGTGATCCGCCATGCGGCGTTCGGGCGGGGCGAGGCCCTCGTCGATCTGGCCGCGGCGCAGCTTGATATCGTCGGGACCGTAGAGCGTCAGCGTCTCCGCCGGTGCGCCATCGCGGCCCGCACGGCCGATCTCTTGGTAATACGCCTCAATGCTCTTGGGCAGATCGGCATGGGCGACCCAGCGGATGTCGGGCTTGTCGATGCCCATGCCGAAGGCCACGGTGGCCACGACGATCAGGCCATCCTCGCGCTGGAACCGCCGCTCCGCAACGCGCCGCTCGTCGGGGTCCATCGCCGCGTGATAGTGCAGCGCGGTATGGCCGTCGGCGCGCAAGGCGGCGGCGAGGCTTTCGGTTTTGGCACGCGTACCGCAATAGACGATGCCAGACTGGCCCCGGCGCGCTGCGGCGAAGGACAGGATCTGGTCCCGCGGCTTGTTCTTCGCGGCAAAGGCCAGGTGAATGTTGGGCCGGTCGAAGCCGCGCAGGAAGCTGCGCGGCGCCTCACCGTCGAACAGCTTTTCGACGATCTCCGCCCGCGTCTCCGCATCCGCGGTGGCGGTGAAGGCGGCGAGTGGCACGTCCAGCGCCCGGCGCAACTGGCCAATACGCAGGTAGTCGGGGCGGAAATCGTGGCCCCATTGGCTGACGCAATGCGCTTCATCCACGGCAATGAGGCCCACGCCCGCCCGGCGCAGCATCCGCACCGCCCCTTCGGAAGCCAGGCGTTCCGGCGCAATATACAGAAGGCGCAGCGTCCGATCTTCGAGCATTTGCCAGACGGCATCCGTCTCTTCCGGCGTGTTGCCAGAGGTCAGTGCACCCGCATTGACCCCCGCCGCCTGCAGCGCCACGACCTGGTCACGCATCAACGCGATCAGCGGCGAGATCACGACCGTCACACCGCCACGCATCAGCGCCGGCAACTGGTAGCAGAGCGACTTGCCCCCGCCGGTCGGCATGATGGCGAGGACGTTTTCGCCCTCCGCCACGGCGCGCACGACCTCTTCCTGCCCGGGGCGGAACGCGTCAAAGCCAAAGATGTCGGATAGCAGCGCTGCTGCATCTGTCATGGCGCGGGTCCTGTCGGTCGATTTCCTCCGAAACGCCGGAGTTAAATCAAGTCTGCTCGTTTAGGTGCAGACTCCCACGTTAAGATTCTCTGAACAAGCCCGCGGTCAGAAGAAAAAGCTCGCATTGTTGATCAGGATGATCCGCAGGATGGCGATGCCGAGGAACGCGACCAGCGGCGCCAGATCGATCCCAGCCATCGGCGGCAGAAAGCGGCGGATGCGGCTATAGAGCGGCTCCAGCAGGCGGTTCAGGCCGTCCCAGATTTGCGCGACGACGGAGTTATAGAGGCTCAGAACCTGGAAGTTGATCAGCCAACTCATGATGACGTGCACGATGATGATGAAATACGCCACGTTCAGCAGCAGCATGATGATCTGAAAGAGCGATTGCATCGGGGTCTCCTGTTCCAGAGCCGTAGATAGGCAGGCCGCGCCGGACAGGCAATGCCGGTTCTGGCAACGCGCGCGATGGCGGTTGACGCCGGGCGCCAGAGGGGTAGTTCGCGGCGCATGTATCCTTTCATACGCTTCTTCTGGGGCACCTGGCGCGCACGCCGGATGCCCCGCCTCGACGGGCCTTTGGACATGCACACCTCACGGCACATCTGCATGCCGTGGGACATCGATATGTTCGCCGAGATGAACAACGGCCGCATGCTGACGCTCTACGATCTGGGGCGGTTCCAACTGGCCGCGCGGGTCGGCCTGATCGATGCGCTGATCCGCAACGGCTGGGCGCTGACCATCGCCGGCTCCTCCACCCGCTACCGCAAGCGCATCACGGCCTTTCAGCGGTTCGAAACGCGCTCGCGCATGATCTGCTGGGACGATCGGTTCATGTACCTGGAGCAAAGCATGTGGACGAAAGGCACTTGTGCCTCCCACGTCCTCTACCGCACCGCAGCGCTGGAAAAGGGCAAGGTCATCGCGCCGTCCCGTGTGGGAGAGGCGCTGGGCCTCGATCCCACATCGCCGCCGATGCCGGACTGGGTGAAAGCCTGGACCGAGGCCGAAGCGCAACGCATCTGGCCCCCGATGGACGAAGGCTAAGCCCGCGCCACGCGCACCCTTGCCAGGCGGAGTCCCGCCGTGGTCTTGTCGCCGCCAGGGATGGGGAGGGACGCATGGCTGAGGTTTCACAGCGCAAACGCATTTGGGGCTGGATGGCCTTCGATTGGGCGACGCAGCCGTTCTATACGCTGGGGCTGACCTTCGTCTTCTCACCGTATTTTGCCGACGTTTCCGAAGGCTACTACCTTGACCGGCTCAGCGATGCGGAGGCGGCGGATGCCGCCAGCCAAGCGCTGTGGTTTTGGGGGCAGACCATAGCGGGCCTGCTAATCGCGTTCACCGCACCCCTGGTCGGGGCCTATGCGGACAGCACCGGGCGGCGGCTGCCGTGGATCTGGGGCTTTGCCGCAATCTACGGGGCGGCGACCTTTGCGCTGTGGTGGACCTTCCCGGACGCCTCCACGCTGATCCTGATGCTGATCATTTTCAATATCGGGTTCATCGCGGCGGAGTATATGCTGGTCTTCGTAAACGCGATCCTGCCGTCCCTCGGGGATAAGGAAGAGGTCGGGCGCATCTCCGGCAATGGCGCGGCGCTGGGCTATTGGGGCGGGGTGCTGTCGCTGTTCGTCATGTTGCTGTTCTTTGTGGAGAATGAGACGGGCAAGACCCTCGCCAACATCGATCCGGCCCTTGGCCTCGATGCCAGCGAACGCGAAGGCGCGCGGTCCGTCGGCCCATTCATCGCGCTGTGGTTCGCCCTCTTCATAATTCCGTTCTTCGCCTTCACCCGAGAGCCGGCGAGCGCCAACCTCTCGGGCGGTGTTCCGCAAGCCTGGGCGGACCTCAAGCAATCGCTGCGGGGCGCCATGGGGCGCAGGTCGCTGCTGAATTTCCTGCTGAGTTCGATGTTCTACCGCGACGCGCTGAACGCGCTTTATGCGGCGGGCGGTATTTACGCTGTTCTGGTACTAGACTGGTCGATCATCCAGATCGGTGTCTTCGGCATTTTCGGCGCCATCACCGCGGCGGTGGCAACGCAGGTGGGCGGGCTATTCGACGAGCGCCTTGGCCCCCGTCCTGTGATCCGCTTTTGCTGCGGGCTCCTCATCCTGGTGTGCCTGCCCTTCGTCGGCATGTCCCAGACCGACTTCTTCGGTCTGATCACCTTCAATCCTGAACCGATGGCGACGCTGCCCTTGATCGGGGCACTCACGATGCCGGATTTGATCTTCTACCTCTGCGGGGCGGCCATCGGTGGTGCGGGCGGGGCGATCTACGCCGCGTCGCGGTCCATGATGGTGCGCCACACCCACCCCGAACGCCCGACCGAGGCGTTCGGCCTGTTCGCCTTGTCGGGCAAGGCGACGTCGTTCCTGGCGCCCGGGCTGATCACCCTGACCTCCTGGCTGACCGGATCGGCGCAGTTGGCCTATATTCCCGTGATCGGATTGTTCGTGCTAGGCTTGTACCTACTGCGGTTCGTGAACCCCGAAGGAGACGCTGAGGAATGGTCAAAATCCGCAATACCCTTGCCGTAATCGCCCTTGCGGTCCTGGCCGCCTGCAATTCCGACGCCGACACCTCGATCGACGGCACGCCCGTCGCGCAGCCTGACCCCGCGGTCCTGGCAGGGACGGCCAAGAAAGCCTTTGGTGCCCAGCGCGGCGCCTCGGCCCAAAACCCAGCGCCCCTGGGCAGCTATGCCAAGGGCTGCATGGCGGGCGGCGCGCAATTGGCGGAAACCGGGCCGACCTGGCAGGCGATGCGCCTCAGCCGGAACCGGAATTGGGGCCATCCCGAACTGGTGAACTTCATCCAGAAGCTCAGCCGCGAGGCGGCGCAGCAACCCGGCTGGAACGGCCTTTATGTTGGCGACATGAGCCAGCCGCGCGGCGGGCCGATGCTGACCGGGCACCGCAGTCACCAGATCGGCCTCGACGTCGATATCTGGATGCTGCCGGGCACGAACCTGAGCCTGAGCCGGGAGGCGCGCGAGGCGATCTCCTCTATCTCGCTGCGGCGGGCGAAGGGCGCCTATACCAACGACAATTGGACGCGCCAGCATCACGAGATCATCAAGGCCGCCGCCCAAGACAAACGCACCGCGCGCATCTTCGTCTTCCCCGGCGCCAAGGTGGCGATGTGTAACGAGGCGCGCGGGGATCGGTCCTGGCTGCGCAAGGTGCGGCCCTGGTGGGGTCACCACTACCATTTCCACGTGCGCCTGACGTGCCCCCGCGGAGCGCGTGGCTGCGTAAATCAGGATCCGCCGCCCCCCGGTGACGGCTGCGCCGAAGCGCAAGAATGGGTGCGCAATATCCTGAACCCGCCCCCGCCCAAGCCAGCGACCACGCCCACCACACCGCGCGTGCGGCGGGAATATACCGTCGCGGACCTGCCACGTGCGTGCACCGGGGTCCTGGCGTCCAACTGACCGTCAAAAGTGCCCTGACGTCGCGCCGGGGCGCAACGATTGCGCGACTCACTTCGCGCTTGCACACTCGATCCTGCGGGCCTATGCCGCAGCCGTTCCGTGCATGCCGCGCGGGGCCAAGTCGCCGCAACCTTGCAAAAACGGGCAGCACATTATGACACGCGCGCACCTTCCCGGAATTCTGTCCATGGCCTTCATCGTCATGGCGTCCAACGTCCTGGTCCAATACCAGGTCCAATCGAACCTTCCCCTGATCTCGTTCCTGACCTGGGGGGCCTTCACCTACCCGCTGGCCTTCCTGGTCACCGACATCATGAACCGCGTCTACGGCGCCGGCCCGGCCCGGGCAGTTGTACTAGTCGGCTTTGTTGTCGGCGTCTTCTGCAGCCTCGTCGGCACACAAATCGTGGGTGAGTTCGGCCCGCTGGTCACCTTCCGCATCGCCATCGGCTCTGGCCTGGCGTTCCTCACAGCGCAGTTGCTGGACGTCGGCATCTTCTCCGCCCTGCGCGGGGGCGCATGGTGGCGCGCGCCGCTGGTGTCGACCATCGTGGGCTCGACCGTGGATACGGTGCTCTTCTTCTCTATCGCGTTCTCCGGCACGCTGAGCTTTGTAGACCCGTCGACGGACGTGTCCTGGGCGACAGAGATGATCCCGCTGATGGGCGCCGGCCCGCTGACCCCGCTGTGGGTCTCGCTCGCCGTGGCGGACTGGGCGGTGAAGCTGACGCTGGCTTTGGTGGCACTCATCCCCTTCCGCGTCTTTACGGCGCGCTACGCCTAAACATTTCCTTTGGAATTGGCGCGACTTGGTGCTTACATGCATCCAGTCGCAACAACTGAAAGGAGGTGGTCCAGTGTCGAGAAAGGTATTGGAGAAAGTGGTCGGGACAGCTAGGGAGACCGCCCTCTAGGGCAGCCCTTGGTGGAGCGTTGGCTCTGGTTGGATAACACCCTAACCGCCCACCTCCGAACTTTCGAATTCGAACCTTGTGAAGGGCCGCCCCGCGACAGAGGCGGCCCTTCCTGCATCTCAGGCCGCTTTGGCCGTCGCGCCCACCGCGCGCCAGGCGGCGGCTTCCTCGTCGTAGGTTTCGGCCTTGACGGGGATTACCTTGCCCATCGTCTCCACCATCGCCTCGGCCTTGTCCGGCGCGCCGACGACGATGTAGCGGTTCACGTTCCACACTGCCTTCACGCGGCTCTTGATCGCTTCCCTGCTGAACGAGGCCCCGGCGGCGGCGCCGTCGTAACGGTCGAAGATCAGCATCATATCGACCTTCCGGTCCTCGGTGTCGAAAACGTCATTCATGTACTGCGCCATCGCGGTCATATCGTCCTTGCTGACCTCGCCGTTGATGCGGAAGGCCAAAAGGTCATCGCGCGAGGTGGCGATCTGCGTCACACTTTGCGTGCGGAGCATCTTGTCCTCCATTGGCTGTTACTGGACAGACAACGGGCGGGCGTTACGGTCCGTTCCACCCCGCGACATCGAGGCCCGCATGCTGCGCATCACCGACGAGATCACGATCCAGGACTGGGAACTGACCGAGCAATTCGTCCGCTCCGGCGGCCCCGGCGGTCAGAACGTGAATAAGGTGGCCACAGCGGTCGAGCTCCGCTTCGAAGCCGCCCGCAGCCCGTCACTGCCCCAGCCCGTGAAAGCGCGCCTCAAGCGCCTCGCGGGGCGGCGCTGGACAAAGGACGGCGCGCTGATCCTGCAGGTGTCCGAGGAACGCAGCCAGGCCCGCAACCGAGACATCGCCCGCGACCGCCTAGCCGAGCTGGTCCGCAAAGCCCTGGTAAAGCCCAAACGCCGCATCAAAACCAAACCGACTCGCGGGTCCGTGGAGCGGCGGTTGAAGGCGAAGAAGGAGCGGGGGGAGGTTAAAGCGCTCAGGGGGCGAGTTTAGTTGTCTTTTCGGAGGATTTGAGGCAGACACCATCGCCTGATCGATTCGTAAAGCTTGCTTCAAGCACGAGACTGACATACATAACACCTACAGGAGGTACGCATGGCAGCCGTGGATACCACAATTGGTTTCGTTCTTATAATTGTGGGTGCTGTTGTGCTACGCTTCGGCTATATGTTGATACGCCTCGCACTATCTGATACTTCAGAAATTTCAGACCTTTCAGGTAGTGTATTCGACGTTTTTTGGGGTCGAGTTCGTGCTTGGACGGGAAATAAGCGGAACCCTCGGGTCTCTGCCGGTGTAACCTATGTATCCGAAAGCGACGGTGGACGTGAACAACCAGAGGGATTTGTGTCCGACGAAGTCATCATTCGCAGACTTCGAGACCTCGGATAATACTAAAACGTTCAAGGCCTGGGTTCCCAATGTTACCGGCCGCCTGTCGTTTTCTCATATCGAGCCAACGAGATCTGCATCTGAGAATTTTGGATTCAATGTTACTCACACAGCGGGCGTAGATATTTTCTGCGTAGATGAACGAAATTCGTCGGATACCTCAGAAATATTTGGTAAAAGTGCGAAGAACTTTATTGATAAAATAAAGGGAAAAAGTGGACGCTACCGATTCATCGTAATCGGTCATTCAGGCGAAGATTTTGAAGCACTTCAAGGTACGGTATTCAAGATTACCGAAGCAGAGTGGCAAAGGAATGTTGCAAGAGTAGTTGAAAGACTTCGAAAGGCATTTCCGGTATCAGGCAATAATATAGCCGCATACCGAGCCAGAGCGCACGCAACGATCGATGAGGTTTCTAAATTTTGCGGACTCTCGGGAAACCATCATGTTAAATTCCTATTAAAGCGAAATGGTGAGCTAGAGCTAAAGTTTTGCTTTACCCAGTATAAGTTCGAAGCAAGTTTCAAAGATGCCGCATCATCTATCTTTCGCTTCTTTCGAGAAATCTGTCACCGACACCAGCATCATACAGCACGCAACGATGTTCTGGTTGATGCATTTGAAGAAACAGAGGGCGTTGATTGGCGTCGCGAGGCTCTATACTCGATGATGCGCTACGTGATCATGTCGAAAAGAGCTAAGGATCTCGACGCTTTTCATCGCGCCTTAGGCGTAACCGCTTACGCTGAGGCGTTCCACAAGAGTTTTTTTGAGAAAAATGAAGAATACGCCGGGTACAACTTCGTAGAATTGAGAGCGTCGTTAAGTACAGGAATAGATGCGCTCAAATGGCGCGATCAAAAAATACCGTCCTGGATAGCATTCTCAGGCTACCTCTTGGCTTGTGCTTCACTTCTCCTATTGATTTTTCGAGTTGGCCTTTCTTTACCTGCAGCTTTGCCCAGTGCTTTACGAGGAGACTTAGCCGCACCAAATTCGGATTCGCTCGAGTGGGTAATTGTTTTTGAAATCACGCAAATGTTCAACAAGGATCCCTTGGCCGCCAGCTTCGCTATCGCTTTATTTTATAATTATCCCATTTGTCTTCCATCGTTTTATCCGGGCAGAGCCATCCCAATTCACACTGAACTTTCTCAGAATTTTTCTTTCAAATATAACACCCAGCAAAGTTTTCTCAATCATAACACGTGTATTTGTGTCACTCGTTGTAGTGGGTGTGGGGATTTCATTAATTGGGTCAGGTTTAATTTCAGTTTTTGGTGAGTCTGGCTTCCAGATCATTGGGGTTCGAAGAACTTTGGCGGAGATACTTGAGTTTATTCGAGTTGAGGGTGGCAGCTAAACCAAAACCTCCCGCTCCACCTGCGCGCCAACCCCGAACACCCGCTTGTAGCGCTCCACCTCCTCCAAAGGCCCCATGGCCTTGCGGGGGTTGTCGCTCAGTTTCACGGTCGCTTTCCCGTCTGCGGACACGGCCTTGCAGACCAGGCTGAACGGCGCCAGGGCATCCTCCGAAGCCAACCCGCGGAAGTCGTTGGTCAGCAACGTGCCCCAGCCGAAGGACACGCGGACGCGGCCGGAGAATTGGCTATGGAGGGCCTCGATCTTGCCCGCGTCCAGGCCGTCGGAGAAGATGATGAGCTTGCCCGCCGGGTCCTCGCCGCGGTCTTGCCACCAGCGGATCGCCGTCTCCGCCCCCTCTGCCGGATCGCCGCTGTCGATGCGGATGCCTGTCCAGCCGGCCAGCCAGTCGGGGGCGCCGTCCAGGAAGCCTTGGGTGCCGTAGGTGTCGGGTAGGATTATGCGCAGGTTGCCGTCGTGCTCCTCGTGCCAGGCGGACAGCACGTCGTAGGGCGCGCGGGCCAGCGCCGCGTCGTCCGGCGCCAGGGCGGAGTAGACCATGGGCAGCTCGTGCGCATTGGTGCCGATCGCCTCCAGATCACGGCTTTTTGCGATCAGGCAGTTGGAGGTGCCCACGAACGCCTCCCCCAGCCCTTCGGTCATCGCCTGCACGGCCCAGTCCTGCCACAGGAAACTATGCCGCCGGCGGGTGCCGAAATCGGCGACGCGCAGACCGTCGAGGCCGCGGAGCCGCTCGATCTTTTCCCACAGCTTGGTCATCGCGCGGGCGTAGAGGACCTGCAGCTCGAACCGGCCCATCGCGCCCAGAACCGCGCGGCTGCGCAGCTCCATCAGGACGGACAGCGCGGGGATTTCCCACAGCATCACCTCGGGCCAGGCGCCTTCGAAGGTCAGCTCGTATTGATCGCCGACCCGCTCCAGATGATAGGGCGGCAGGCGCAGCCCCTCGAACCAGTCCATGAATTCCGGACCGAACATCTGCCGTTTGCCGTAAAAGGTGTTGCCGCGCATCCAGGTCGACTCCCCCCGCGAGAGGGAGAGGGAGCGGATGTGGTCCAGCTGCTCGCGCAGCTCTCCTTCGTCGACCAGCTTGGCCAGCGGCACGTGGTCCGAGCGGTTGATCAGACTGAATGTGACACGCGTGTCGGGCCGGTTGCGAAACACCGTCTGGCACATCAGCAGCTTGTAGAAATCGGTATCGATCAGGGACCGGACGATCGGATCGATCTTCCATTTATGATTCCAGACACGGGTGGCGATATCGACCACGGGCAGTCCTCCGGCTTGGCCTGCCGTTTGTGCCAACTTGCCTGGGCGGCGGCAAGGCGGTCCCTGAGGTTGAAAAAATCCGCGCCGCAGGGCACAGTTTCAGCATTTAGAGACGCAGATTTGACGAAAAGGAGGGGCAAGGATGCCAACGCAGGACTCCCCATTGAAGCCCATCGAGGACAACGTCGTGGCTATCGAACGCAAGTTGACCGACTTCATGCGGCTGCTGCTGTCCAAGGTCAAACCGATGGCGGCGCGATTCACCGCCCTGCTGGTAAAGGTGAAGAAAAGCGCCAAGAGCCTCGCCGCCAAGGTGGGCAAAGGCACAATCGATAAGATCCTAAAGCTGGGTGACAAGCTGCTGCGCCTTCTCCCGATGCTGGAGAAGATGGTGATGAATGCCGTGAAATTCGCGCGCCGGATCATTGCCACGATCCGTAAGGCGCCCGTGGTCGAGAAGGTCTTCAAGGCGGTGAAGGCGATGGTCGCGCGGCTGGCGAGCATGTACCGCACGATCCTGGCGCGCGTGGCGCAGATGATGATTCTGATCAACCCGATCCAGGCGGTTTTGAAGATCGTGACGACCTTCTCCACCGTGCTGAGCTTCCTCTTTTCGTGGATTTCCGAAGTTGGCTCGGTCGAAGCGCTGATGAAGCGCGCCTCTTCTGTGGTCAAAAAGGCGCACAAGATGCTGAAGGCTGAGGCGAAGCGCGTCACCCAGATGGTCAAAGAGGCAAACCAGCTGAAACCGGCCTAGCCCGAATGATCTAGCAGCTCTTCACCGTTCAGCAGCAAACGCGACCGCCACGGGATCGGGTTGCGTAGGGCGAAGTGGGCCATGCAGGCATTCTCCGCCTCTTCCATGAGGGCCTTGATCGTGTCCTCCGGCTCATCGCTTTCGATCAGGACGTGGGTTTCGATATGCTCAGTCCGGCCATCGGTCGTGTGGCCCAGCTGGCGCATGTTGCTGAGGTTGGTCGTGAAACCGACACGCTGTTCGATCTTCATGCTTTTGATGGCGATTTTCCGGGCGGTGTAGATGTCCGTCAGGTGCGTCATCAGGCAAAAGCCGATGCCGGCGCACATGTAGGCAAGCGGCGGTGGGGCGGTGTCGTCGCCGACCGGGATATCCTCGTCACAGTAGAACCGCACGGGGCTGAAGCCGGGGATGTTGACCTGCACCTTGCCGGTCTTGCGCTGCTTTTCCGTGGCCTCCGCGGTCATCACCACTTCGAAGCTGAGCGGCTCAGGCGGTTTGCCCTTTTTCATCGGTTTAGGCTCGAATTGGGTCGGCTCCGGGGCGGCGTCGGCGCGCTCTCCCACGTGGTAGGTGTCGGTCATGTCGTCTCCTTCAATGTCACGCCGGCCTGGCGCATCGCGGTGGTAGAGGCAACCAGCGAGCCGTCGAGGTCGATGGCCCGGCACAGGTCCATCCGAACCGTCACGTCAAAGCCAGCCCTAGCGGCGTCCACGGCAGAGAAGTGCACGCAGAAATCGGTGGCGAGGCCGACCATCGTCAGCGCGGTGATCCCGCGGCTGCGCAGGTAACCTTCCAGTCCCGTGGGCGTGGTGTGGTCGTTTTCGAACAGGGCCGAATAGCTGTCGATCTGGGGGCGATATCCTTTGCGCACGATCATGTCGGCGCGGTCCGAGTCGAGGCCAGCGTGAAAGGCGGCACCGTCCGTGCCTTGGATGCAGTGATCGGGCCACAGGACCTGCGCGCCGTAGGGCATGTCGACCATGTCGTAAGGCGCTTTGCCGTCGTGGGAGGAGGCGAAGCTGGAATGGCCCGCCGGGTGCCAGTCTTGGGTCAGGACCACGGCCGCCGCCTCTTGCATCAGGGTGTTGATGCCCGGGACGATCACGTCACCTTCGGGCACGGCGAGCGCGCTGCCGGGGCAGAAATCTTTCTGGACGTCGATGACGATCAGGGCGTGGGACATGGGCGGCCTCCTTTGCCTTTGGCGTAGGCGCCCTGTTCGGCGGCGTCAACTCGCGCCCTTGCGAGGGGGCGGGACGGGGCGTATTTGGCCGCCATGTACCACATCGCAGCCCTGTATCACTTCACCCGGTTCGACGATCCGGCGGCCCTCAAGGGCCCGCTGGCGGCGCTGGCCTGCGCGCAGGGTGTGAAGGGGTCTTTGCTGCTGGCGGGCGAGGGGATCAACGGTACAATTGCGGGCTCTCGCGCGGGGCTAGACGCCGTTTTGGCCCATATCAAAGCCTTGCCGGGCTGCGCGGGCCTCGATTGGAAGGAAAGCACGGCAGAGGCGCCGCCTTTTGGAAAACTGAAGGTGCGCCTGAAGCGTGAGATCGTGAAGATGGGCCAACTGGATGTCGATCCGGCGGCGCGGACGGGGCATTACGTTGAACCTGCGGACTGGAACGCACTGATCGCGGATCCGGACGTGGCGGTGATCGACACGCGCAACGATTTCGAAGTTGCGATTGGCTCCTTCGACGGCGCCATCGACCCTAAGACTGAGAATTTCAGCGATTTTCCGGCCTGGTGGCAGGCCAATAAGGACCGCTTTGCAGGCAAGAAAGTCGCGATGTTCTGCACGGGCGGTATCCGCTGCGAGAAAAGCACGAATTACCTGCTGGGCCAGGGCGTCGAGGACGTCTTTCACCTGCGCGGCGGGATTTTGAAGTACCTCGAAGAGGTCCCGGCGGAGCGGACCACCTGGCGTGGCGAATGCTTCGTCTTCGATAGCCGCGTCAGTGTCGGGCATGGTCTTGCCGTCGGGCCGCACATCCTGTGCCATGCGTGCCGGCGTCCGATCATGCCAGAGGATCGGGCGCGTCCGGAATATGAGGACGGGGTGTCGTGCCACCACTGCGCGCATGAGACGACCGATGAGGACAAAGCCCGCTTTCGCATGCGGCAGAAGCAGATCGAGCTGTCGCGGGCTCGCGGGGAGGATCACCTGGCGGGGCCGATGATCCCAGACAAGTAGTTGGTTTCAGCTCAGCCCACAGGCATCCGCGAGGATGCCGACACGCCGACCGCCCCCCCGTGGGCGGCGTGTTCCACGCCACCCACGCGGTCGGCTCGGCGCTGAGCTTGAAAACTAAGCCACCTGCGCCCGGGGCCGCGCGCGACCCAGCAGCCACAGCATGATCCCGCTATTCAGCCCGTTCCACGCGATCCCGTTCCAGAACGCGAGCGCGTAGCTGCCCGTCACATCGTAGATCACCGCAGAGATCCAACCGCCCAGCGCCATGCCCATGATCGTCGCCATCATCACAAGGCCAACCCAGCGCCCCGCCTCCCGCGCGGGCATATACTCGCGCACGATGACCGCATAGCTGGGCACGATGCCCCCTTGGCTCAGGCCAAAGACCGTCGAGACGACGTATAGCGCGATCAGCCCGTCCGACGGCAGGTAGAGGAACAGCGCCAACATCTGCAGGCTCGACCCGATCAGCAGCGTCATCACCCCGCCCAGCCGGTCCGCCACCAGGCCCGACACGATGCGCGAGGCGACGCCGCCCAGCAACATCAGCGACAGCATCTCAGCCCCCGCCGCGGGGCCATAGCCAAGGTCCACGCAATAGGCGACGATGTGCACCTGCGGCATCGACATCGCAACGCAGCAGCCCACGCCCGCGAGGCCCAAAAGCGCCGCGAGGGCGCGGGGCGACAGGCCGACCGATCCGGCGCGGGCGTCCACATCCGCCTGGGCCGCATCCTTTGCCGCCTCCGGCACCTGGGCGCGCAGCAGCAGGGCAAAGGGGACGACCACCACCAACGTCAGCATGGCGAGGAAGCCATAGACCGCCCGCCACCCGGCCTCCGCCAGCATATCGACCAGGGCATAGGACCACAGCGCGCCGCTCAGGTAATTGCCGCTCGCCACCAGCGCGACGGCGATGCCCCGGCGCCGCAGAAACCAGTGTGAGATGTCCGCGATCAGCGGCCCGAACCCCACCGCAGAGCACAGGCCAATCAGCAGCTGCGCCAAGGAAAGGGCTAGGATAGAGCCTGAGATCATGGCCAGCCCAAACCCCGCGGAAATGCCGAGGGCCGCCAGCACCAGCGACAGAGCCACGCCAAAGCGGTCCACCGCTTGCCCGATCAGGAAGTTGCCCAAGGCGAAGCTGATCATCGTCAGCGTGTAGGGCAGCGAGGCGTCCGCGCGGCCCGTTCCGAACTCCGCCTGGACCGCGGGCAAGATCACGATGATCGCCCACATCCCCGCATTGGCGACCAGCGCCGCGGCGAGGGTTATGCCCAGGCGCCGCCAGGACGCCGCACTGTCGAGGACGCTGGTCAGCGGGTCACCCCGTAATCCTCGCGCCCGACGGAGGTATAGGCGGTGAACCCCGCACGCTTGGCATCCTTGGGCGCGTAGATGTTGCGCAAATCGGCCAGGACGGGCGTGCTCATTCGCTTGACAAGGCGCTTGAGATCGAGGGCGCGGAACTCATTCCACTCCGTCAGGATCACCAGCGCGTCCGCGTTCTGCGCGGCCTTGTAGACATCCTCGAACCAATTGACACCGGGCAGCAGCGCCTCTCCCTCGCGCTTGCCTTGCGGATCGACCACGCGGACCCGCGCCCCTCGGCCCACAAGCGCCGGCACGATGGTTAGCGCAGGCGCGTCGCGCATGTCGTCGGTGTTTGGCTTGAAGGTCACGCCCAGGATGGTGACGATCTTGCCGTTCACGTCCTGACCGCAGACGTCGAGGATCTTGTCGATCATCCGGCGCTTGACCTCGTCATTCACCTTGATGACCGTCTCCGTCAGTTGCATCGGCATGGCGTGGTCCTGGCCCATCCGCGCCAGCGCCTGGGTGTCCTTGGGAAAACAGCTGCCACCATAGCCCGGCCCGGCATGCAGGAACTTGTTCCCGATCCGTCCGTCGAGGCCCATGCCCTTCGACACCGTCTTCACATCCGCGCCGGTCCGTTCGCAGAGGGCTGCGATTTCGTTGATGAAGGTGATCTTCGTCGCCAGGAACGCATTGGCCGCGTATTTGATCATCTCCGCGCTTTCCAGATCGGTAACCATGATCGGGAAATCGCGCAGGAAAAGCGGGCGGTAGATGTCCTGCATCACCTCCGCCGCGCGCTCGTTCTGGACACCGACAACGACGCGGTCGGGGCGCATGAAATCGTCGATCGCGGCCCCTTCGCGCAGAAATTCGGGGTTGGAGGCGACGTCGAACTCCTTCTCCGGCGCGGCCTTGTGCACGGTCTGCTTGACCTGGCGGTTGGTGCCCAGCGGCACGGTCGATTTGGTCACGATCACGGAGTAGCCGGTCAACGCCTCCGCAATCTCCGCCGCGGCGTCCATGACATAGGTAAGATCGGCGTGACCGTCGCCGCGGCGAGTGGGTGTGCCCACGGCGATGAAGACGGCCTCCGCACCCGCAACAGCCGCGCTGAGATCGGTGGTGAAGGACAGTCGCCCCGCGGCGACATTCTTGGCCATCAGATCGTCGAGGCCGGGCTCGTAGATGGGGACTTCGCCGCGTTCGAGCATCGCGATCTTGTCGGGGTTCTTGTCGACGCAGATGACATCGTGCCCAAAATCCGAAAAGCACACGCCGGAGACGAGGCCCACATAGCCCGTGCCAATCATCGCGATTTTCATGCTCACCCTCATACTTTTTGGGTTTGGGATGGGCGATGGATACGCCCCTGTCAACAAAAACGGGGTTAACGATCGGCAAGGCGCAGGGCGGCGTAAAGGGGCGGCATAAGAAGGCGCCGCGCCCGCCCCAAGGGGAACCGGCGCAGAGGCGCAGCCATCGCAGTAGGGATGTCCGCCCGCCCGTGTATCGGCGCGGCAATCAACTGTCCCGCATAGGTGCCCATCGCTATGCCATTGCCGTGGTAACACAGGGCCGCCCACAGGCCGGGCTGGGTCGGCACCGCGCCGACGAAGGGCAGGCGATCCCGGGCCAGGGCGACCAGCCCGGACCAGGAATGCGAGCTGGGGACATGCGCCCAGGCAGGGAACATCGCCTCAAAATCGCGGCGCACACGGGCGCGGGCGCGCGCCTCGGCCCGGGGGCCGCTCAGCAGCCCGCCGCGCATGCCGAAGAGGAAGCGGCGATCGGGCATCAGGCGGAAGTAATGCAGCAGGTTGCGGCTGTCGTAGGCCATCTGGTCAGTCGTCCAGCCCTGCGCCTGCAACTCCGCCTCCGTCAGAGGGCGGGTGACGAGAACCGTTGATTGCGCAGGCATGTAGCGGGCGGCCAGCCAGTCCGGCAGGTCTTCGGACGAATAGCCGTTGGTCGCGATCACGACGTCCTTCGCCCGGACGCAGCCCTTGGCGGTGCGCACGACGCCCGCGCCGATCCGTGTTACCGGCGAGTGCTCGGCAATCTGTACGCCGGCCTTCGCGGCGGCGGCGCGCAGGCCCGACAGGAATTTACGCGGGTTGAGGCCGAAACCGATGGGGATGGTCATTGCGCCATGAAACGGTCCACCCATCCCCGCCTGGCGGAGCGCATCGGCTGCCATGAAAACAGGCTCTACACAGTAGTTTTCACGGATATGCCCGGCCTCCGCCTCGAATTCAGCCATGTCACGGGGGCGATGGGCCAGCACCGTCTCACCCTGAGAATGGCGGTCGATATCGAGCTTCAGGCGCTTGGTCAGGTCACTGACCGTATCAACCGCGCGGGCCTCCGCCGCGCGGAAGGCCAAACGCCCGCCCTTGCCGAAGCGCGCATCCAGCGCGGCGTCTTCCAGCATACCGCCGCCCAGGCAGCAAAAGCCGCCGTTGCGGCCCGATGCGCCCCACCCGATCCGCTGTGCCTCCAGCACCACGACGGAGGCGCCAGCTTCGGCCAGGTGCAGCGCGGCCGACAGACCAGTGAACCCACCACCGATCACGGCAACATCGGCGCGGATGTCGCCCAAAAGCGGCTCTGATACGGGCAAATCGGCGGTCTCATCCCACCAACAGCCATCACGCGGACCGCCCGAATAGGCGTAAGGGCCTAAGATGCGCCTCACGCGCGCGCGGCCTCTTGCTCCTCCTTCGCGGTGCGGAGGGCCTGGCGTTTGGTGGCCAGGGACGTGGCGATGACGCCCACGGTGACAAGGCCGATGAGGATGGTCGACAGCGCGTTGATCTCCGGACTGACGCCGAGGCGAACGGAGGACCAGATCTTGATCGGCAGGGTCGTGGCGCCCGGGCCCGCGGTGAAGGACGCGATGACCAGATCGTCCAGCGACAGGGTGAAGGCGAGCAGCCAACCCGCGATCACGGCCGGCGCGATGATCGGCAGGGTCACCAGGCGAAACGCCTCGAACGGCGTGGCGCCCAGGTCCAGCGCGGCCTCCTCCAGCGAGCGGTCGAAACTGACGAGGCGGGAGGACACGACGACCGACACGTAGCACATCAAAAAGGTCGTATGCGCCAGCACGATGGTCAGCACCCCCCGGTCCAGCCCGATCCCGATGAAGAGTAGCAGCAGCGACAAGCCCGTGATCACCTCGGGCATGACCAGCGGCGCATAGATCATTCCGCTGAACAGCGTCCGGCCCAGGAACCGCCCGCCCCGCACCAGCGTATAGGCCGCCATCGTGCCCAGTACCGTCGCCACGGTCGAGGACAGCACCGCGACCTGGAGGGTGATGAGGGCGGCATCGAGCATCTCCTCATTGCGGAAGAGCTCGCCGTACCACTTGGTCGAAAAGCCTGCCCAGACGGTGACGAGGCGGGATTCGTTGAAGCTGAATATCACGAGGATCAGCATGGGCAGGTAGAGGAACGCAAAGCCCAGCGTCAGTGACACGACGTTGAAGGTCGACAGGCGGCTCATCGCTCCGCCTCCGCCTGCTTTTGCTGGTTGAGCTGGAAGAGCACGATGGGAACGATCAGGATCAGCAAGAGCACGACCGCGACGGCAGAGGCGACAGGCCAATCGCGGTTGTTGAAGAACTCCTCGAACAGGACCTTGCCGATCATCAGTGTCTCCGACCCACCCAGAAGCGTCGGGATCACATATTCGCCCAGCGCCGGGATGAAGACCAGGAAACAGCCCGCGATCACCCCTGCGCGCGACAGGGGCAGCGTCACCAGCCAAAAGGCTTGCAGGCGCGAGGCGCCCAAGTCTTCGGCGGCCTCGATCAGGCTGCCATCCATCCGGTCCAGCGCGGCGTAGATCGGTAGGATCATGAACGGCAGGTAGGTGTAGACGATGCCGATATAGACGGCGACGTTGGTGTTCAGGATCGTGAGCGGATCGCTGATGATCCCGAGGCCCATGAGGAATTGGTTCAAAAACCCTTCGGTGCTGAGGATGCCAACCCAGGCGTAAACGCGGATCAGGAACGACGTCCAGAAGGGCAGGATCACCAGCATCATCAGCGTCGGGCGCCACGCCTCCGGCGCGCGGGCCATGCCGTAGGCCATGGGATAGCCGACCAGCAGCGTCAGCACCGTCGCGATGGCGGCGATTTGCAGGCTGCTGAGATAGGCTTTCCAGTAAAGGTCATCGTCGGTCAGGAAGACGAAGTTCTCGAAATCGAAGGCGCGGATCATCTCCGCCAGACCGTCCTCGATCGTGGGCAAGTAGGGCGGGATGGCGATGGCCGTGTCGCTGAGCGAGATTTTGAAGACGATCAGGAACGGCACCAGGAACAGCGCCACCAGCCAGGCATAAGGGACAGCGATCAGGGCCGCGCGGCGCATATCAGCTCTCCAGCAGGACGGCGCAATTGACCGTCCAGTTCACGAAAACCTCGTCCTCCCAGGTGAAGGGCTGGCGCGTCTCACGTTCGGTGTTGAAGCTTTGCGCCTTGAGGATTTGCCCATTCGCGAGCTCCACATGGTAGGTCGACAGGTTGCCGAAATAGGCGATGTCGATGACCTTGCCCGGCAGCACGTTGTCGTCGTCCGGGCGGTCGTGGCTGATCTCCACCTTCTCGGGGCGGATCGCGATGTGGCAGGGGCCGTTCGCCACCTGCCGGTCGGAGTTCACGCGGATGTGCGGCTGACCCTGGGCCCAGGACACGTCGTAGACGTTGCCGTCCTTGCGCGCCTGGCCTGCGATGATGGTCACATCGCCCAGGAAGTCGGCGACATAGACGCTGTTCGGCGCCTC
>JBCDFL010000046.1:0-18258 GCA_039178165.1 Pseudomonadota bacterium
TCCGTCATGTCCTTCTTCGTCTTCTTCATCGTGACGCTGGGCGTCGTGGCGGTGGCGCTAGGGATGACCGGCCTCGACTTCATCACGTCCGTCTCCGGCGCGTCGGCCGCTTTGGCCAATATCGGGCCCGGCATGGGCGACATCATCGGCCCGGCTGGCAATTTCGCACCGCTGGGCGATACGGCGAAGTGGATCCTGGCCATCGCCATGTGGCTGGGCCGGCTGGAGCTGATGGCCGTCTACGCCATCCTGACCGTCGGCTTCTGGAGGGCTTAATGGACCGACCCTTAGGCGCACAAATCTCTCACATGCTGAAGGACCGCGGCGTCGACGTGATCTTCGGTATCCCGGGCGTGCACAATCAAGAGATCTACCGGGGGATCGAGGAGGCTGGCATCACCCATGTATTGGCCCGGCACGAGCAGGGCGCGGGCTTCATGGCGGACGGCTACGCGCGGGCGACGGGCAAGCCGGGGGTAGCGTACGTCATCACCGGGCCGGGCCTGACAAATATCATGACCCCGATGGGCCAAGCCTATAGCGACAGCGTGCCCGTGCTGGTCATCTCCTCCTGCCTGGACGAGACAGCGGCAAGGCGGGGCCAACTGCACCAAATGAAAGACCAGCGCGCGGCGGCGGAGACGGTGTGCGACTGGTCCGAAGAGGCGCGAAGCGCTGAGGCGGCCTATGCCCTGATCGACCGAGCGTTCACGGAGTTTCAGACCCGGCGCAAAAGGCCGAAACACGTTCAGGTGCCCATTGCCCTGCTGGAGGCCGCTGCGCCGCCCGCGCCGGATCCGGCCCCGCGGCCCTCAGCGAGCTTTCATCTTGATCACGCGCGATTGAGCCAGATCGAGGACGCGGTGCGCCGTGCCGAGCGGCCGCTTTTCGTCTTGGGTGGGGGTGCTGTGGGTAGTGCGGCCTTTCTGCTGCGCGTTTTGCGACGTACCGGCGGGATGGCCGTCACGACCTATGCCGGGCGCGGTGTCATCCCGGGGAACGACGAATGCAGCCTCGGCGCGGTGCTGGCCCGGCCCGGCAGCGCGCAGGTCGCGGCGCAGGCCGATCTGGTCATCGCCATTGGCACGGAGCTGGCCGAGGTGGACCTTTGGCGCGCTGAGCTGGGCCATGATTGCCCGATGATCCGCGTCGATCTCGACCCGGAGGTTCTGGCGACATGCGGCGCCGAAGATATCGCGGTCCACGCCAGCGCACACGCCTTCCTCAACGATGTGTCTGGCCGCCTCGACGAGTGGCCGCAGGACAAGCCATTCGCATGGACCCGCGACCGCGTCGCCGCGCAGGCGGCGGCCTTCCGGGCGGAGGTCGAAGCCGAGCGCCCCGGCATCGTGCCTGTCTGCGACGCGCTGCGGGAGTGCCTGCCCGAGGGCACGATGATCTATTCGGACATGACCCAGTTCGCGTACACGGCGAAGGAGGTGTGGGACATGGACCGCCCCGGCCATTGGCACCACCCGACGGGCTTCGGCACGCTGGGCTACGCGCTGCCGGCCTCCATCGGCGGAGCCGTGGCGCGGCGGGGCCTGCCGACGCTGTGCATCATTGGCGATTACGGGCTGCACTACACCATGGCCGAGCTGGGCGTGGCGGTGGAGCTTAGCCTGCCTCTGCCGATTTTCCTGTGGGATAACGGCAAGTTGGGAGAGATCGAGGACAGCATGGTCCGCGCGCAGATCGCGCCGAACGCCGTCGTGCAGCGCAACCCCGACTTCACCGCGCTGGCGAGGGCCTTCGGAGCCCATGCCGCAGCGCCGCAGAGCCTAGAGGAGATGCAGCGTGTCGTCCGGGCGGCTTTCGAGGCTGACCGTCCGACCCTCGTGCACGTGACGCCGGAGATCATAGCGTCGCGCTGAGTTAGGCGGCTCGCGTTAGGCTGTATGAGCCACCTATCCGTTAGACCGGCAGAGGCGACCCGCCCGCTGGCACATCCTGTCCTTTAGGCCTGATCGAGGCCGTCTTCAGACCCGAAAAGCGCTGGGGTTCAATCCCAGCAGCTCACCAGCACCGTCATCCCCGCGCCGCGGGCGGTGAGGGCAGGGGCCTCCATCAACGGTGCCGCCTCGTCTGCCGGCCGCGCTGCGGTGCCGGCGGCGGAGGCTGCCGCGGCGAGCGCTTCTGCCTTCGCGGCCAAGGCCACGGCTTCCGGAAGGGCCCGCGAGCCCGTTTCCCGCGGCAGGAGCATACCAACAACTGCGCCAGTCGCGTCCAGCACGGGGCCGCCCGCATCACCGGGCAGCAGGCGCGCATCGAGCCGTGCAACCCGCTCATCCCCGTCGAGCCCGCGCACATCGGCAAAGGTCCCGAAGGTCACGGAGGGGGCGTTCAGCACACCCTCGTAGCTGTAGCCGGCCACGGCCACTTCGGCGCCCAGGCGCGGGCTGCGCAGGCTCAGCCATGCGACATCCAGCGGGGCGAGCGCCGCGTCGGGGCGCAGGACGGCGATCCCGCCATCTTCGGCGGCCACGCTTGCGGTCGTTTCTTCGTCGAAGGTGATGCGCGTGCAATTCTGCACCGCCTCCGCTGTCGTCAGCACCGTCCCGCGGTCGTCGATGAAAAAGCCCGACCGCGACAGGCGCGGGCGCCGCACAGCGAGGCCGGAGACCAGATCGATGGCCTGCGCGCTGTCATCGCCCGCCGCGGGGTCGAGCACGGCGTCAAGGGCGCTAAAGCTCTTCTCCATCTCGTCGATCAGGCGCGTGCGCCGTTCTTCGTCGCCCGCAGGCCAGATCAGGGTGAAGCCCTTGACCGCGCCGTCCACGAGGCGGGCGCGCGTTTCGCTCACGATGCGGGCATTCTCGCCCTTGAGGGTGAAGCTGTCGCGGCCCCGCTCTCGCGGCCCGTCCAGGGGCACGATTTCGAGCGTCTGCATGATGTCGTAGAGCCCCGCGAGCGTGTTGCGGTCCCCGGGTTGGGAGATCAGAAGCACGCGCGCCTCCGGCACTTCGCCCGTTCCATCGTATTGCGCAAAAGGCGACTCGTAGCGGGCGAAGGACACGACGTCCGTGGGCAACTGCATCTCGATCCCGGCCTCGGCGTCAGTGACCAGGCGTAGGCCCAGACCGTCCAGCACGGCGTTGTATTGGCGCAGCAGCTCCGCGCGCTGGGATGTGGTCAGAATGCCCGTTTCTTCAAAGCCCTGACCGCGCTGCCAGGCGGCCATCGCGCCCCGTGTGCCCCGGCCATAGGCGCCGTCGATGGCGCCGGCATAGGTGCCGGCCCATTTCAGCGCGACCTGCAATTCCTCGCGCTCGGCCCGGGTCAGCAATTGTTCGGACCGGCGGGCCTGGGCTGGCGTTTCATCGGCGGGGACGGGGTCCGGCGCGGGCGCTTCTGCTTGGGCCGCCGCTTGCGAGTCCGCCTGCACAGGCGCCTCCAGTACGCCGCGATCCAATACATTGGCGCCGACTGGCCAAAATTGCTGTCCGTAGGCGTCCGAGGCGGCCAGATAAGCATCGCGCGGGATCAGACCCTCGGCGCGGTAGACCCGTAGAACCTGCTCCGCATCGGCGCGGCGATAGGGCCCGAGAGTCAGCGCGTACCAGCGTCGGCGGATGGCAAAGCCGTTCACATCCTCGACCGCGCCTTCGTAACTGCGCGCGCGCTCTGTCGCGGTGGCCAGAGACGGGTGCGCCTCGATCTGGACCCAGACGATGTCATCGGGGCTTTGCGCCAGCGCCGCCGCCGCCCACATCATTACCGCCGCCCATAGCGCCCAAATCCGCATCCCTGTCCCCTTACCGCGAATATCCTTAATTTCGCGGCAGATAAGCAGGAATTCCGGGGATTGACCAGTTGCCCCGCGTTCAAAATCGCCGCGTTGACCTCATATCCCGCCGCCCCTAAGACGGCGCGGTATCCGCTGGCCTGGAAAGGGCTGAAAATGACCGACGCGCCCCGTTCCTTTCAGGAAATCATCCTGCGCCTGCAGTCCTATTGGGCCGCGCGCGGCTGTGCGGTGCTTCAGCCCTACGACATGGAGGTCGGCGCGGGCACCTTCCACCCCGCCACGACCCTGCGCAGCCTGGGCAGCGCGCCCTGGACCGCGGCCTATGTCCAGCCTTCGCGCCGCCCGACGGACGGGCGCTACGGCGACAGCCCGAACCGCTGGCAGCACTACTACCAATATCAGGTTATCATTAAACCCTCGCCGCCGGACTTGCAGGAGCTTTATCTCGGCAGCCTCGAGGCCATCGGCATCGACATGGACCTGCACGATATCCGGTTCATCGAGGATAATTGGGAAAGCCCGACCCTCGGCGCTTGGGGCCTTGGTTGGGAGGTCTGGTGCGACGGTATGGAAGTCAGCCAATACACCTATTTTCAGCAAGTCGGCGGGCACGATTGCGCGCCGGTCTCGGGCGAGCTGACCTACGGGCTGGAGCGGCTGGCGATGTACGTCCTGGGCTTCGACGACGGCAATCAGATGCCCTTCAACGATCCGCAGGCGCCGATCCCGCTAACCTATGGCGACGTCTTTCGCGAGGCCGAAGCGCAATATGCGCGCTGGAACTTCGACGTGGCCGACACGGACACGCTGCTGCAGCACTTCAAGGACGCCGAGGCCGAATGCGCCCGCATCTTGGAGCAGCCCGCGGACGATCCCAAGACGGGCCGGCGTATCGTCATGGCTCAGCCGGCTTATGACCAGGCGATCAAGGCGAGCCACCTGTTCAACTTGCTGGACGCGCGCGGCGTGATCTCCGTCACCGAGCGCCAGGCCTATATCGGCCGGGTCCGCGCGCTGACCAAGGCCTGCGCGGATGCGTTCGTGCAGACCGAAGCGGGCGGCTGGACACCTCCTGACCCCGCAAGCGGGGCGGGGAGATGAGCGGAAAGGTCATCGGGATCGTGCTTATCCTTTCGGGCATCATCGCAGGCGCCGGGCTCTACTACCTGCAGGTCTACGGCTTCTACGACGTGGTCGAGCGGGAGGAAGTGCTGCTCACGTCGCTCACCAGCGGCGCGCCCGAGCCCATCGATTTCGCCGCGTTCGAGGCCATCGACGCCGGCAGTTCCCCCATCCGCTACCGCGCTTGTTTCGAGACCAACGCCTCCCTCGCCATGCTGACGGAGACCTATGTGCTGCTGGACGGCGGCGAGCCGCGCAATGCGCCCCACTGGTTTGACTGCTTCGACGCGGACACCATCGCGGCCGAGCTGGACGCCGGCACCGCGCTGCCCTTCCTGGGTCAGAAGAACGTCGCCTTCGGCGTGGACCGCATTGTCGCCATCACCGAAGACGGGCGCGGCTATGTCTGGCACGAGCTGAACGATTGTGGCGAGAAAGCCTATGACGGCACCATCGTGGGCGAGGAATGCCCGGAACGGAATTTGGACTAGGGCGCGCGTTGCGGGATCGCCTGGGGGCCAGCCCGTAGCCCATTGGGCTTGAACCAATGGCGCCCCATGTGCGACCCCCCGGGATATATGTGACCCAAAGAAGGAGGGGCGACGGCCCCCGCTGTGAAAGACGCGCAACATGCCTGATCTGTTGATCGAATTGTTCTCCGAAGAGATCCCTGCCCGGATGCAAGCCCGCGCGGCGCAGGATCTGCAAAAGTTGGTCACCGATGGTCTGGTCGAGGCGGGCCTGACCTATGCCGGCGCCCGCGCCTTCGCCACGCCCCGCCGGCTGGCGCTGGCGGTGGATGGGCTGCTGGACGCCTCCCCTACCTTGCGCGAAGAGCGGAAGGGCCCCAAAGCGGATGCGCCGGAGAAAGCTATCGAGGGGTTCCTGCGCGGCGCCGGCCTGACCCGCGATCAGTTGGAAGAGCGTGACACGCCAAAGGGGCCGGTCCTCTTCGCCATCATCGAAAAACCCGGCCGCCCGGCGGCGGATATCGTGGCCGAGGTGCTGGAGCGGGCGATCCGCAATTTCCCCTGGCCCAAATCCATGCGCTGGGGCAGCGGCAGCCTGCGCTGGGTCCGCCCCCTGCAATCCATCCTGTGCATCCTGTCGGATGAGGCCGGGCACAGCGTGGTGCCGCTTGAGGTCGACGGCTTCGTCGCCGGCGACACGACCGAAGGGCACCGCTTCATGGCGCCGGGGCGCTTCGCCGTCCGCGGCTTTGACGATTACGCCGCAAAGCTGCGCCGCGCCTACGTCGTGCTGGATGCCGAGGAGCGTGCTTCGGCGATCTGGAACGACGCGACCAACCTCGCCTTCGCCTCCGGCCTAGAGGTCGTCGAGGACAAGGGCCTTCTGGCCGAGGTTGCGGGCCTGGTGGAATGGCCCGTCGTCCTGATGGGCCCCATCGGCGCGGACTTCCTCGACCTGCCGGCGGAGGTCTTGCAGACCTCGATGAAAGAGCATCAGAAGTTCTTCTCCGTCCGGGACAAGGCGGGCAAGATCACGCGCTTCATCACCGTCGCCAACCGTGAGACGGCCGATGACGGCGCCACGATCCTCGCGGGCAACGAAAAGGTGCTGGCCGCGCGGCTGGCGGACGGCGCGTTCTTCTGGGCCAACGATCTGCGCGTGGCCAAGGCCGGCATGGGCGACTGGCTGGCCGCGCTGGAGAATGTGACCTTCCACAATAAGCTCGGCTCCCAAGCCGACCTCATCCGCCGCATGGCCGCCCTCGCGCGCGCGCTGGCCCCGATCTGCGGCGCGGACCCGGACGCCGCGGAGGAGGCCGCGCAGCTGGCCAAGGCCGATCTGACGTCCGAGATGGTTTACGAGTTCCCCGAACTCCAAGGCGTCATGGGCCGCTACTACCTAGAGGCCGCGGGCAAAGCGCCCGAGATCGCGGCCGCGTCCCAGGACCACTACGCCCCCCTCGGCCCCTCCGACGCCGTGCCGACCGCGCCCGTGTCGGTCGCCGTGGCTCTGGCCGAAAAGCTGGACAAGCTTGCCGGCTTCTGGGCCATCGACGAAAAGCCCACAGGCTCCAAAGACCCCTTCGCCCTGCGCCGCGCCGCGCTGGGGGTCATCCGGTTGGTGCTGGAGAATGACCTGTCCCTGCCGCTGGGTGATTGGATCAAGGACGCGGATCTGGTGGGGTTCTTCCACGACCGCCTCAAGGTCTACCTCCGCGATCAGGGCATCCGGCACGATGTGATCTCTGCGGCAATGGCGCCGGAAGGGTCCGACGATCTGGCGCTGCTCACGCGGCGGGCGCGGGAATTGCAGGCGGTGCTCGATACGCCCGATGGGACGAACCTCGTGCAGGGTTACAAGCGTGCGGCCAATCTGCTGTCACAGGCCGAGGCCAAGGACGGCGTGGAATATTCCTACGGCGCCGACCGCAAATACGCTGAGGACGCGACGGAGACCGCTCTGTTCGACGCGCTGGACGCAGCGGAGCCGACAATCGAGGGTGCCCTCGCCAGCGGGCATTTCGCCACGGCGCTGAACGCGATGGCGGGCCTGCGCGGCCCGATCGACACCTTTTTCGACGCGGTGAAGATCAACGCGGACAGCGAGGTCGTGCGCCGCAACCGCCTCAACCTGCTCAGCCGCATCCGCCGGACCTGCGATCAGGTCGCGTTCCTGGGCCAGATCGAAGGCTAGTCCGCGCGCGTTGCCGCGGGGCAAGACGCGCCCTTGCCCGGCCCGCATTCCTGCTTATGCTGCGGCCACTTGCAAAGGTGCCGCAGTGCAGAACAACCCGCATACCACCCTGGTGACCCCGACCGCGCCCATCGCCACGACGACCCATGGCGGGCGGGCGAAATGCCTGCAGCGTCTGACGCGGCTCGACCTGCCGGTTCCCCCGACCGTCGCGCTGTCGTTCGAGGCGGTGCACGACATCGCCGGCGGCGCGCTGCCCGACATCGCGGCGATCCTGACGCAATTTCCCGGCGCGGCGCTGCTGTGCGTGCGTCCGTCCTCGGAGGATCCTGACTGGGGCGGGCCCGGGGCGATCCTGAACATCGGGATGAACGCCGAACGGCACGCGGGTCTGTCGGCTCAGATCGGCGCCGACGCCGCGACGGATATCTATGTCCGCTTCGTGCAGTCCTACGCCACGTCCGTCGCGCGGCTGGATCCCGACATGTTCGAGGGGATCGATATGGGCGATCCAAGCGCGTTGGAGGCGTGCCTGCGTGCCTACGAGGACGAGATGGAGGAGCCGTTTCCCGAAGACATCGCCACCCAGCTTGCCGGTGTCCTACGCTCTATGGCCCGCGCGTGGGAGGGGACGTCGGCCCGCCTCTTGCGTATGGCCAAGGGCGCGCCGGCGGATGCCGGGCTTGGCCTCGTCGTGCAGCAAATGGCGCTTGGCGTGGGCGAGGCGGGAGAGAACGGCGCGGGTGTTTTGCAGCTTGTCAGCTCGCACACGGGGCTGGCGCAGATCACCGGGCGGTACCAGCGCCAGGCGCAGGGGCGCGAGGCGCTGACCGGCGGGGCGGAGGCGCTGTACCTGACCCGCGACCCACGCGGCCCCTCGCTGGAGGATTCCCAGCCCGAGATTTTCGCGCGCCTCGTCGAACACGCCCGCCTGATGCGGACCCGCCTGCGGGAGGAGATGCAGGTCGAATTCACCATCGAGGCGGGGCATTTGCACATCCTCGACGGCGTGCGCGTGGCGCGCGGGCCGCGGGCAGCGGTGCGCATCGCCGTCGACCTGGCCCGCGACGGTATCATCCCGCGCGAAGAGGCGGTGATGCGGATCGAGCCGCGTGCGCTCAGCGCCCTGTTGCACCGGCAAATCGCCCCTGGCGCGCCGCGCGATGTGGCTGGCACCGGCATCGCCGCTAGCCCCGGCGCCGCGACCGGGCGCATCGTCTTCTCCGCCACCGAAGCCCAAGCCAGCGCTGCGCGGGGGGAGCCGTGCATCCTCGTCCGGCGCGAGACGGTGCCCGAAGACATCCGCGGCATGCACGCCGCCGCCGGCGTCCTGACCGAGCGCGGCGGGATCACCAGCCACGCCGCCGTTATCGGGCGCGGCATTGGCCTGCCATGTGTCGTCGGCACCTCCGACATGCGGTTCCAGACGGTCAAACGGCAGCTTGTCTGCGCCGATGGGCGCATCCTGCGCGAGGGGGATGAGATCACCATCGACGGTGCCTCCGGCCAGGTGCTGCATGGCGCGCCGGAGACGCAGGAGGCCGCGTTGGACGATGCGTTCGGCGATCTGATGGACTGGGCGGATGCCGCGCGGGACATCAAGGTGCGCGCCAATGCCGACACGCCTGCGGACGCGCAGACGGCGCGGAACTTCAAGGCGCAAGGCATCGGCCTGTGCCGGACGGAGCATATGTTCTTCGATCCCGGGCGCCTGACGGTGATGCGCGAGATGATCTTTGCCGGCAACGCCGAAGGCCGACGCGCGGCGCTGGAACGGCTGCTTCCGATCCAGCGGGAGGATTTCACCCAGCTCTTCCGTATCATGCAGGGCCAGCCGGTCTGCATCCGCTTGTTCGACCCGCCCCTGCACGAGTTTCTGCCAACCGCGAAACAGGGCCAGCGCGAACTGGCCGAAGCGCTCGGCCTGCCGCTGCAGGAGGTGACACGCCGGATCGAGGCGATGAGCGAATATAACCCCATGCTGGGCCTGCGCGGCGTGCGGCTGGGCGTGACCGTGCCGGAGATCTACGAGATGCAGGCGCGCGCCATCTTCGAGGCGACCATAGATGCCAGCGTGGATGGCGCCGCGGTGGTGCCAGAGATCATGATCCCCCTCGTCTCCGCCAAGCGGGAGGTGGAGTTGGTGCGCGCGCGCGTCGACGCCATCGCCGCCTCGGTCCGGGCGGAGCGGGACGCGGACTTCACCTACCGTCTGGGCGTCATGGTGGAGACGCCCCGCGCCGCCCTGCGCGCCGGGGAGATCGCGGACCATTGCGCCTTCCTCAGCTTCGGGACGAACGACCTGACCCAGATGACCTACGGGCTCAGCCGCGACGATGCGGGGCGGTTCATGTCGGATTACGTACGGCAGGAAGTCTTTGCCGAAGACCCGTTCCACGTCCTCGACACCGATGGTGTGGGCGAGTTGCTACGCATCGGCGCGGAACGGGGCCGGCAGGCCGCCCCTGACTTGACCCTGTCGATCTGCGGCGAACACGGCGGTAACCCCGAATCGATTGCCTTCTGCCGTGACGCGGGCTTTGACTATGTCAGCTGCTCGCCCTTCCGCGTGCCGGTGGCCCGCTTGGCTGCCGCGCAGCTCGCGATTTCCGAAAAAGTGTCTTAATTCAGAGCGGTAGGGGCCCTGGCCACACGCTAGCGTACGGCGCAATCGGGCCGGCGCCGAGCGGTTTCTGGACGAAAGACCCGTTTTGGCCTATTTGCGCGGTGCCCGAAACAACCTTTGGTGTTCTATGCGCCTGCTCCTAGCCGCTGCATTGTTGATCTTTGGCCTGCCCGCGACCGCGTCCGAAAAGACCGCGCGCGAGTTGATGAAGATCGAACGGCAAGGCCTCAAAGGCCTCAGCCGCGCGCGCCTGGCGGAGATGATAACGGAGCCCGGCACCTCCCATTCCGGCCTCAACTTCACCACCGCCTGGCTCGACGATCAGCCCAAGGCCAAGGGCGACGCCAATTGGCGCTGCCTGAGCGAGGCGCTTTACTTCGAAGCGCGGGGGGAGACGGTGAAGGGGCAATTCGCGGTGGCCGAGGTGATCCTCAACCGGGTGAAATCGGCGCGGTTTCCCGGCTCCCTCTGCGGGGTGATCAACCAGGGGACCGGCAAGCGCTACCAATGTCAGTTCACCTATACTTGCGATGGCCATGCCGAAACGATTGGCGAGCCGCGCGCCTGGGACCGGGTGGCGAAGGTTGCCCGCGCGGCCATCGACGGCAAGGCGCCTGTCCTGACCAAGGGCGCGACGCATTACCACACGACCGCCGTGCGTCCGAACTGGAGCCGCGTCTACACCCGCACCGCGCGGATCGGCGTGCACATCTTCTACCGCCACACCTTCTGCACCGCCTCCAACTGACGCTTTTGCGCCTTGGCGCGCCGCGGCTGGGCGTCTAAACGGGCCGCGCGCGTGGCACCCCCTCCCAAGTGAACCGCCGGCGCAGAGAGGCGTGAGATATGGCATCCGAAGTACACCTGGCGTTTGCCCACCCCGAGGGGCGCGCGGCGGCCACGGCCTCCCGCCCGCTGGACCGTATTTCGGTCCGCGATCACGTGGTCGAGGTCGAGATTGGCGCCTTCCAGGCCGAGCGGGGGGTGACCCAGCGCATCCGCTTCAACATCGTGGTCGAGGTCGCTCCGCCCGACGCCCCCCTGGGCGACGATGTGGATCGCATCCTCAGCTATGACCGCGTGACCGAAGCCATCACGGGTGAGCTGGCGGATGAGCGCCTCAACCTGCTGGAGACACTGGCCGAACGCGTCGCCGACCGCATCCTGGCCGAACCGCAGGCCGTCCGCGCGTTCGTGCGTATCGAAAAGCTGGACCGCGGCCCCGGCGCTTTGGGGGTTGAGATCGTGCGCGCCCGCAATGCGGACGCCCCGCGGGACGAGGACGCCCCACACCCACAACTGGTCTATCTGTCCAACGCGGCCATCGCCTCGCCCCATCTGGGGGCCTGGATCGACCAGCTGCATGCCGGCGGGCAGCCGTTGATCTTCTGTGTCGGGGCGCCGGACACGCCAGCGCCGCAGACCGGGCACAAATGGACCCAGCGGCGCATCGACCTGCTGGCGATCGAGCAGAACGCCTGGGTCCTCGCCTCCAAAGACGATCGCTGCGTCGTCGTCTCCACCCGGACGGAGCTGGATTGGGCGATGAAGAATGGCCAGACCTGCGTCTGGGCGCCCTCGAAGATCGTGTTGGACGCAGTCGACGGCCCGTCGGCCCTGCCGCGCGATGCGGTCGCGCTGGCCGCCTGGTTCGCCGCAACGTTCGAGGCGCAGGAGATGGTCGTGATCGGCGCCGATCTGCCGGGCGCGGCGTCCGTCCCGTTACGCGCCGTGCCGGTGGATGCCGTAAAGCTGTAGCCGGTGGACTATTTTCGACCCATTCCGCAGGTCGGCCCGGGCCGGCCCGCTGGCGCGCTGGCGCTTGCGGGCGGGTGGGCCTGGACGGCCTTCGCGGAACATCTGCGCCGGGACGCGCCGCCGCGCGTGATCCCTGTCGCCGCCGTGCCCGCCGCGTGGGTGCAGGCGTGGACCGCCCCGCGCGCGCCCACAGCCGGCGTGACGTGGGACGCGCCGCGCCTCATGGGCGTCGTGAACGCGACGCCCGACAGCTTTTCCGACGGCGGGCGCAGCCGGGACGAAAGCCTGATCCACGCGCAAGGACTGGCGCAGCGCGCGGATATCCTCGACATCGGCGGCGAATCCACCCGTCCGGGCGCACAGGACGTCGACGCGGAGGAAGAGGTGTCACGCACCGCCCCCCTGATCTACGCCCTGCGTGCGGCAGGGGTGAGCGCACCCATTTCCATCGACACGCGCAAGGCCGCCGTCGCGGAGGCGGCGTTGGAGGCCGGCGCCGATATCGTGAATGACGTGTCGGGCTTCACTTACGACACCGACCTCGCGCCGCTCTGCGCCGCGCGGGGCATTCCGGTCTGCGTGATGCACGCGCAGGGGGACCCCGCGACGATGCAGGACGATCCCGTTTATGACAATGTGTTACTGGACGTCTACGACTTCCTCTCCGCCCGCATCGCGGCGCTGCGGGCCTTGGGTATCGCGCGGGTTATCGCCGATCCGGGCATTGGGTTCGGCAAGACACGGGCGCATAATCTTGCGTTGATCCAGCGGCTTAGCCTCTTTCACGGGCTGGGGGCGCCGATCCTTCTGGGCGCATCGCGCAAACGCTTCATCGGCGGGATCGGCGGCGCGGCGCGGGCGCAGGACCGGGATCCAGGCTCCGCGGCTGTGGCGCTCGCGGCCCTCGGGCAGGGTGTTCAGCTAATCCGCGCTCATGACGTGGCCGGCCACGCCCAGGCCATTGCGCTGTGGCGGGCCAGCGTGGCAAATTCCGCCCCATGAGCAAGCTTTTTGGCACCGATGGGGTGCGCGGGACGGCCAATACAGGGGCCATGACCGCCGAGAATGCGCTGCGCATCGGCGCCGCGGTAGGTCGTTATTTCAAACGGGGGGATGCGGGCGAGCACCGCGTCGTGATCGGTAAGGACACGCGCCGGTCAGGATACATGTTCGAAAGCGCGCTGGGTGCGGGCTTGATGAGCACGGGCATGAACGTGTTCTTCATGGGACCGGTGCCGACGCCGGCAGTGGGGTTGCTCACACGCTCCATGCGGGCCGATTTGGGGGTCATGATCTCTGCCAGTCACAACCCGGCGGAAGACAATGGCATAAAATTCTTCGGCCCCGATGGCTTCAAGCTGTCCGACGCGGCGGAGGCTGAGATCGAAGCGCTGGTCGCCAGCGGCGTCGATCCCATCACGCCGCGTGAGATTGGGCGTGCCAAGCGGATCGACGACAGCCGCTTTCGCTACCTCGAACGGGTCAAATCGACCTTCCCGCGCCAGATGCGGCTGGACGGGCTGAAGGTCGTCGTCGATTGCGCCAACGGCGCCGCGCACCGGGTCGCCCCCGAAGCCTTGTGGGAGCTGGGCGCCCAGGTCGTGCCGGTCGGGACCAGCCCGGACGGGCACAACATCAACCGCGGCTGCGGCTCCACCCATCCGGAGATCGCGGCACAAAGCGTCGTGGCCCATGGCGCGGACGTGGCGATCTGCCTCGACGGGGATGCGGACCGGGTGATCCTGGTCGATGAGACAGGCGCGGTGGGGGATGGCGACCAATTGATGGCCTTGCTCGCCGCCCGCTGGGCGGAGGAGGACCGCCTCAAGGGCGGCGCGCTCGTCGCCACGGTGATGAGCAATCTGGGCCTTGAGCGTTTCCTGGACGGGCGCGGTCTGCGGCTGGAGCGGACGCGCGTCGGCGACCGATATGTGGTGGAACGGATGCGCGCCGGCGGCTTTAACCTGGGCGGTGAGCAGTCGGGCCATATCGTCATGACGGACCACGCGACCACGGGCGATGGCCTGATGGCGGGTCTGCAATTCATGGCCGAGATGGTGCGCACCGGTCGCCGCGCCTCCGAGCTGTTGCGCAATTTCGAGCCTGTGCCGCAGCTGCTGAAAAACGTGCGCTTCGGCGCGGGGCAGGCGCCGCTCGACGATGGATCGGTGCAGGCCTCCATCGCGCAGGCCGAGGCGCGGCTGAGCGGCAATGGCCGTCTGCTGATCCGCAAGTCCGGGACCGAGCCCTTGATCCGGGTGATGGCCGAAAGCGAGGATTCGGGCATCCTGACCGAAGCGGTGGACAGCGTCGTCGCCGCGGTCGAGGCGGCGGTCACGGCCCCGGCCTAACCCCTGCCAAAGAGGCGCCGCAGCGCGCCCCACTGGCTCAGCGCCACGCCGCCGAGGATCAGCGCCATCGCGCCCAGCAGCGTGGGCGGGAGCGGCTCATCCAGAAGCCAGGCGCCCAGCAGGACGGACCACAGCGGCACCTGGTAATTGGTCAGGGACATGAAGACCGGCCCGGCAGTGCGGATGACCAGCACGCGCAGGAAGTTTGCGGCCGCGGTCGGCACCAGACCCAGGAACGCGACGATCAGCAGCGTGTCCCGGTCCGGCAGGGGTGGCGGGCCCTCCACCGCCCAAGCCACCGGCAGGGCCAGGGCAGCACCGATCAGCAGCAGCAGGGTCGCAAGGCCGATGGGATCGACGGGCGGCAGGCGGCGCATCAGAATGGAGGAGACGCCGTAGCAGCCCGCCGCCGTGATGCAGGCGATCCGGCCCGCCGTCTCCCGCGCGGCGCCGGTACTGTCGAGCGCTGCGCCGCCGATCAGAACGCAGACGCCGGCGAAACCGATCAGAAATCCGATGGTGCGGCGCAGGTGCATCCGCTCCCCCGGCACGAACAGATGTGCCAGCGGAAGAACGATCAGCGCGACGGAGGCCATCGACACCCCGGCAAACCCTGCGGTCACGTATTGCTGGCCCCAGGCCAGCAGGCAAAAGGGCACGGTGCTGGACAGCGCCCCGATCGCCAGCAGTGCAGCGCGTGCGCTGGGGGGCGGGGGGCCATCGAACAGGCGCCAACCCCGCAGTCCCCAGATCGCCACCATCACGATGGCCGCAAATCCAATCCGCCCGGCGGCTAGCCAAAAGGGCGATAGCCCGCGCAAGCCAAGCTCAGTGACCAGAAAGGTGCCGCCCCAGGTCAGCCCCAATGCGCCGATCATCGCCCAAGAGGCCAGCGTGATGCGCGGCGCGCTCATCTCTTTGGAACTCTGGCGCCCGGCCGCGTGTTGTGTGGGCAAGACAGTGCGATCCACGCAACATAGGAGACGACAATGACAGTTGAGTATATTGGCATCATCGCCCTGGCCATGATCACGTTCGGCGCGGTTCTGTTCTTCGCCCTGCGCAGCAAAGCGAAAATTGAAGAGCGGATGGAGAGCGACACGCCGAAATCGACGCTCGCCGCCGACAAGTCGAGCACCGGTAAACCGGTCGACGTGTAAGACCGCAAAGGCCCGCCCGAGCATCTCGGGCGGGCCTCATTCGTTTTAGTTCTTGGTCTTGTCGACCATCTTGCCGGCGCTGATCCAGGGCATCATGCCGCGCAGCGTTTCGCCGACTTCTTCGATCTGGTGCGCATCGTTCATACGGCGCGTCCCTTTGAAGAAGGGTTGGCCCACCGAATTTTCCTGCATGAAGTCACGCACGAACTTGCCGGTCTGGATGTCCGTCAGGATCGCTTTCATCCGGGCCTTCGTCTCGTCGTAGGGCAGGACGCGCGGGCCGGAGACATACTCGCCATATTCGGCGGTGTTCGAGATCGAGTAGTTCATGTTGGCGATGCCGCCTTCGTAGATCAGGTCCACGATCAGCTTCACCTCGTGCAGGCACTCGAAGTACGCCATCTCGGGCGCGTAGCCGGCTTCGACCAGCGTCTCGAAGCCCATACGGATCAGCTCGACCAGACCGCCGCACAGAACCGCTTGCTCGCCGAAGAGGTCGGTTTCGCATTCCTCGCGGAAGTTCGTCTCGATGATGCCCGAGCGGCCGCCACCGATGGCGGAGCAGTAGCTGAGGCCGATTTCGAGCGCGCGGCCGGAGGCGTCATTGTCGACGGCCACCAGGCAGGGCACGCCGCCGCCCTTGGTGTATTCGCCGCGCACGGTGTGACCGGGACCTTTGGGGGCCATCATGATGACGTCGACGCCGGCCTTGGGCTCGATCAGGCCAAAGTGCACGTTCAGGCCGTGGGCGAAGGCAATCGCAGCCCCCTCGCGCAGGTTGTCGTGGACGTATTTCTTGTACGTCTCAGCCTGCAGTTCGTCGGGCATGGTGAACATGATCAGGTCGGCCCAGGCCGCGGCCTCTGCGATTTCCATGACCTGCAAGCCTTCGCCTTCGGCCTTGGCCTTGGAGGCGGAGCCGTCGCGCAGGGCGACGACGACGTTCTTCGCGCCGCTGTCGCGCAGGTTGAGGGCGTGGGCGTGGCCTTGGCTGCCGTAGCCCAGGATGGCGACTCTCATGTCCTTGATGAGGTTCACGTCGCAGTCGCGGTCGTAGTAAACGCGCATATCTGTTCTCCCGATTGATACTGGAGGCGTTCTACCCCAGCGCCGGCCTGGGTGCAGCGTTGTGTTTTGAGTTGTTTTTGGCCAAGTGAAGGTACATTCATGCAGTGTTTCTTGGAAATGCGAAGAAATCATGCTTGACGATATCGACCGCCGTATCCTGCGCCAATGGCAGGCGGACCCGTCCCTCACACCGGCGGATTTGGCGGAGCGGGCGCGCGTGTCGCCAGGCCAGCTGGCGCGGCGCCAGGCGCGGATGCGCGATATCGGTGTGGTGCAGGGCGTGCGGGCAGGCGTGAACTGGGCCGCTTTGGGCTACGCGGTGGAGGTGTCGCTGCGCGTGACCCTGGATAAAACCGTGCCGCGCGCCTTCGATGAGTTTCTGGCCGCGGCCCGCGAGGTTGCCGAAGTGGTTGAGCTTCAGACCTTCCTCGGCCGGGTGGATACGCGCCTGTCGGTCATTGCGCGGGATATGGGGCATTATCAGCACGTCTACCGCACGCGCATCCTGGCGCTGCCCCACATCGCGGATGTGGAGGCCTTGATGCATGTCGCCACGCTGAAGGTAGACGAGGCGTTGCCGCTGTGATCGAGCTGGACGAGACCGATTGGGCCATTTTGCGCGCGCTGGTGCAGGACGCGAGCCAGGGCGCCGGGGCGGTGGGCCGCGCCGTGGGCCTGTCGCAGCCCGCCGCCTGGCGCCGGATCAAGCGGCTGCGCACCGCAGGGGTGCTCGCGCCGCCGCGGCTGCGCCTGGATGCAGAGGCGCTGGGGTTTGGCGTCACGGTCTTCTTGGGGGTCAAGCTGGCGCGCAAAGGCGCCGGCGCGGGGCTTGAGGATTTCGAGCGTGCGGTCTGTGCCATCCCCGAAGTGCAAAGCGTGGAACATGTGCTGGGCCTTTATGACTACCGTTTGCGGGTCGTCGCGCGCGATCTACCTGATTTTGAGCGCATCCTGCGCCGCCGCATCATGACGCTGCCCGGCGCGGGTGAGGTGGAGGCAAATGTCCTGCTCAGCGAAGAGCGCCTGCCGGGGCCGATGGGATGAGCGATCTGGAGGCACAGGTCGCGGCGGCCTACGCCCATTTCGACGGCCCGCCGCCGAAGATCCTTGGCGTTTGCCTCGATTGCTGCATGTCGCCGGAATACCAGGACGAGATGATGGGCGCGCAGGCAAGCGACATCTCCGACGCGGCGCTTGAGGATTGGTTCTTTGCCGCCGCGCTCGACCCGATGCCCGAAGATGTGCGGCGGTGGTTGATCCCGCGGGTGCTGGACGCGCTGCTGCGCGATGCGGGCCTGCCGCCTGTCGGCACGGAAGTGACGTTGGACAGGTTTCGTCCGGGGGATTCGGCCTTTTGGCCGGCGGCGGATCACGCGCGCCTGGCGCAGTTCCAGCGGGATTTCCTGCGCCGCGCGCTCGGCGCAGCGCCGCGTCTGGACGATACGCTGTGCATGTTTGTGCTGGGCGGCTACGCGATGGGCGACCTAGCAGATCAATTGATGGCCGCCCCGACCGCAATCCTTGCGCGCAAGCTGCACAGCGATTGGTGCGCGCGGGGCGGGCATCCGTTTTGGGAGACGACCTTTTGGCGCGATCACCCGGGCGCTGGATCATTCTACCGCTCGGCCCGGCTGTGCGATCATCTGTTTGCTCATGCCGTGCGCCCGGGCGCAGATGCGGCGGAGGAGGCGATGGAGGTCGCCGAGCTGATCCTTGACTACGGCGGCGGGCGGTAGGGCGGCCCAGGCGCCGGTATGCCGA
>JBCDFL010000047.1:0-18096 GCA_039178165.1 Pseudomonadota bacterium
ATCACCGCCCATCTGGGCCGCGTCGCCGGCGTGATGGAGGCGGACGGGACGCTCGCGCGGGACGAAACGAAGGTGCTGACCCGCTACATCGCGCGGCTGACCTTCGCGTTCCGGGCGCTGAGCCTCAAATACCTCTTGGTAGGGCGGGACACGGGGCGGTTCTTTGGCTCGCTGGCCATCGACGCGGCGGGCAGCGGCTTTCCCGCTTTTGACGAGATGATGACCCTTGCCGCCGACGCGGCGCAGGCGGACCGGCACCTGGACGACCTGCCGCCCGAGGCCGCGCTCAAGCGTCAGATGGTCGAGATGATCGTCGGCGCGCGCCGCGTGCCGACGAAGCTGCAATTCGCGCTGTCCCAGCGGCTCTACTACGAAGAGCTCGCGCGCGGGGACATCTTCTGGCCGCGCAACGATCCGCAGATCCAGTGGATCGGCGATGCAGGGGGCCGGCGGCGCTACCGCATCCATTGGGCCGCGTTCGACACCCAGGTCGGGCTGCCCGTGATCTACCTGATGGAGGTCGAGGAGTCGGGCCGCACCGCGCTGCCGAAGGACGCGCCCCGCTGGGCCGAAGCGCAGGCCCACCTGATGGCGCAGGGCCTCGGCGGGTTAAAGCTGATGACCATCGCCCAGGGCTTTGACGAAGACTTCGACGACGTGCACCCCAAGCGACTGCGCCGGTTTCATATCGGCCCGTTCTATTCCAGCGCCTTCACCGCGCAGCCCGGCCCGCTCAGCGATGTGCTGGCCGGCGCGAAGGCGCCGGAGGGCCAGGATTGGGCGCTGGTCTGGACGGAGGAAGACCTGATCTCGGACCGCGTGCGGACCGAGCGGAGCGGCTGGTTCGGGCGCGTCGACCGGGAGGTCTTCGCGCTCGACCCCTTTGCGGGCCGGGGGGCGGAGACGGGGGCCACGCGCACCCAGCGCAGCATCATCCTGCCCCAGCGCCCCTACCAGGTGCTGGCGGACCAGGGCCCGCCCGGCTTTGCGGGTGTGACGAAATACGTGGTCAGCGGGTCGGGCCGCGTGCTGCGATATGAAGGGGCTCGGACATGAGTGAGACGGCCGATCAGATGGAACTGCGCGAAGAGCAGATCGTCGCGCATTACCCGGTCGCGCTGGCGATGCTGCAGGGCTTCGACCACGCGCCCCGGATCGGCATGGACAGGGCGACCCAGGCCGAACGCTCCGCCGGGTTGGGCACGCGCCGGCGCTTTCGGTCCACGACGCCGGGCCTTGCCACACGGCGCACCGTGCCCGCGGGCGGCGTGCACCTGATCGAGACGGTGGAACGGGGCGAAGACCTGCCCTCCGCCCAGCAAGCGGCTGTCCTGACGGCCCTGCGCCGCGCCATCGCCATCGCCCTGGCCGCGGCGGAGACCTATGCCGACGCCTCCGGCCTCGCCGCGCTGAAACGGGCCAACCTCGACGGCGCCTTGGCCGAGGCGCGCAAGGCCGAGTTCGAGCAGCTTTTGACCGCCGAGGCGCTGATCACCCTGCATGTCTTTGCCAACGCGCTGGCCTGGCTTCTGCGCGTGCACACGCCGGACAAAGCTATCGAGATCGGCGACGTCGAGGAGGTCTTGACCCAAAACGGCCAACTCGCCCTGCACGGCGCGCTGTGGGAGCTGGACCAGGACATCGCCGCGCTGGCACCCGAAGACGGCGCGCTGCTGGCCACCTGCACCGCCTTCGCGGAGGCGCTGATGGAGAAGGTGCAGCGCCGGGCCGAAGCCGCCCCCGGCCTTGAGCCTTTCACCGCCCTGCGCCTGCGGGTGGAGGCGGACGATCTGACCCTCGGCGGCTTCACCCCCGCGGGCCGGGCGCGCAGTCAGCCTCTGACTATGCAGTTCAAGAAACCGCACGAGGTCGTTGGCAACCACATCGCCAAGTCGCAGGCCCTGCGGCTGGCCAAGATGCTAATGGCCTACGATTTCGAGAGGCGGATGAACCCTTTTGCGGAGCTCGGCGGCTTCATCTTTACCTTCATGGGCGACGGCGCGCCGGGCACGGGCAAGACAACGCTGATCCAGATGATGGCGGGCCTGATCCACGGATATTGCGAGGTCGCGGGCTACCCGTTCCGCTACAGCAATTTCGGGATCGACAACATCGACAGTTACCAGGGCAAGTCGGGCCAGAACGCCAAGGCCTTCATGGCGGAAATCCTCGACCCGCACGCCATTGGCTTCGGCACGATCGACGACATTGACCAGATCGCGGGCAAGCGCGGGGACCGGCAGTCCAGCGCGGGCCAGCAAGAGGTCACGGCAGTGTTCATGGAGGCGTTCGCGGGCGCCAACACGGTCGTGCGCGGCAATTGCACCTTCGGGATGTTCTCCAACTTCCCCGAAAACGTCGACGATGCCTTGCGCCAACGGGCGGGGGCGCGGTTCCTGGTGGACGGCCCGCAAACGCGGGAGGATTACATCGACATCCTCGCCCTGCTTCTGGGCAAGCGGCACGACATCCCCGTCGGGGACCACAATCTGATGGAGGCGCAGGAGATCGAGCGCGCGGTCGCCGCCAGCTATGCAGGGCACGACCGCCCGGCGGAGGCGGGCTTGGAGCAGGTCTTCGACGCCGTGACCGCCCGGATCGGGGCCCTCGACACGCTGGCGAAGATGGGCACTTACCTCAAAGCCATTCAGGAGGCCGACGCCCGCTTCACCGGGCGCGCGATCAAGAACATCACCGACGCGGTGAAGGTCCGCGCTATGGATTTCGAGCTGCCGGACGACTGGATGGCGGAACCGGACCGCTTCCTGCGCAAGGACTACGAGACGAAATCCGCCATGATCGCCGAGCTGCGCAAGCCGATCACGCCGCAGATGGTCATCCAAGAGATCAACCGCTATGCCGACAGCGAATTCCGCTACGCCGGCAAATCCGACGAGGCCGCCATCGCCGGCATGGTCCGCGATTACGGCCTGACTGAAGAAGCCAAGCGCCGGTATCTGGAGGGCAAAGGGTGATGCTGGTTGCGGGTATCTGCGTCTTGGCGCTGGCGTGCGGTGCGGTGATGCCGCTGCGCTGGGGTGTGTTTGGGTTTCTGGGCATGGCGATGCTGCTGTTTGCCGTTCAAACCGGGATCAACACGGCGACTGGGTTCGAAGGCACGCCCATCGCGGAGTCCCTATTGCTCTTCAACGACGATTGGGCCGCCTACCTCGGCTTCAACCTGCAGATCACCTACCGCGCCTTTGCGGGTCCTCTGTTGGTGCTGGGCGGCGTCCTGATCTTCCGTCTGTCCCGGACGCGCGCATGAAACGCCTCCTCGCCTCCGGCCTCATGTACGGCAATCTGTTCCACGTCGCCTCGGAGGCGCTGGTGGCGCGGTACAACCGCGCGCTGGAGCATCTGACGGGGCGGCGCACGGCGCTTAAGGACTTCTATATCGACCTGTCGGGCTTCTCGCCCGAAGTGGGGGCGGAGCTGGGCGATCCGCTTTACCTCAACCATCATGGGGTAAACCGGCAATTCATCCTGCTCAGCCCCGATCAACGGCGCTGCCCGCTGCTGGACGCCACCTTCTCCACCTCGCGCACGGTGCTGAAGCGCTGGATCGCGCAGAACGAAGCGGCGCTCTTTGCCCTCACGGCCCGCGACGCAGTGGTGGGGGAGCTGGTGAATTCGGTCTTCCACCTGGGCGCGCCCGCAGACCTCTTCGATCTGCGCGCCATCTCGGTCGAGGCGGACACGCCCCAGGGCACCGCCGCGCAGGCCGAAGCGCTGGGCCAGCGCGTGGACCGGTTCCTGACCGAAGAGGGCGCCTGGTACGACGATGTCCTGATCGCGGAGATGATCGACCTGGCCGCCCAGACCGGCGATGTCGCCCGTAACCCCGCGCGCCTGAAACCGCTGCGGGTGGAGAAGGGCAATTTCTGGACCAGCCATTTCGGCGGGCTTTATGTCTTTCAGGCGCTGGAGCATCCCGCGCTGATCCACGCCGGCCCGCCCCCCGGCGATGTGCCCCTTACCCAGGTCTTTGGGCTGGAAGACCGCAACCAGATCGCCCGCTTTTTGGAGTTGAACGGCCTGGCGGAACCCATCGTCCAGGCCCGCGGCATCGACAGCGCGGCGATCCTTCGGCAGAAGATAGACTTCATCCTGATCGACGCCGTGACGGCGGCGGGCGTGGACCTGCCCAGCACATCGCGCGCCGATTTGCGCCGCCTGGCGCGGCGTCACGCCGATTTGCTGCCGTCCGAATTCCACGCCCTGGCGCGCCTCTACGCCTGGGCGGTGGATGGCGGGGCCTGGCCGACGATCACCTCGGACCACCCGGCCTATTTCTACACCCTTCGGGCGGCGGACCACGCGGATGCCGACCTGGTGAACCAGCTTCTGGCGGAACTGGCGCCGCGCGACGTGCGGCAGCTGTTCATCTGCCACAAGGATCTCTTCTATCGCACCTATGCGGCTTGGCCGGAGGCCAAGAAGGAATACGTCGCAGGCTACCTGGAAGCGGAGTACAAGGCGGATAAGGCGGGCGTGCGCGCGGCGCTGTTTGGTCACGATGCGCCGCTGGCCCCGCCCGAAGACATCGTCGCCCGGGTCGGCCCCTGGGGCGCGGTAAGGAGGTAGGAATGTTCGCTTTGCTTCGTCTGGTCGTCGTCGGCTTCGTCGTCCTCAGCATCGTCTATATCTGTGTGTCGCTCTATTCGCGCAGCGTGCGGCGCGGGCGGTTGGACGCCGAGTGGGAGCTGGACCAGCCCCCCATGACGCGCGAGGCCTATATCCGCAAAGGCATGACCGAATACGAACAGAGCCTGCGCCCCAAGCTGATCCTGGGCGTCTACCTGGTGCCGACGCTCCTGATCTGCCTTATCGTCTACCTCACCAATTTCGCCTGACCGGAGCCCGACATGCGCATCTTTGGCTGGATCATCACCGTCACCTTCTGGACGCTGATCGTCGCCTTCTTTCACTACACGCTGCCGCAAAAGGACATCGTCCGCGTGACGGAGACGGAAAACCGCCGCATGGATCTGGGTGAGAATTCGCTGTTCTGGGCCAGCCCCGACAGCGGCGGGGATCTGACCCGCACGGATCGCGATGTGTTCTTTATCCAGACCGTGAAGCGGAATGGCCGCGTGATGGCCTACCGCAACGAGGATACGGGCTGGGGCTGGCCGCCCTATTTCAAGTTCGACACGTTCAACTTGCAAGCCGAGGCCGCCGATCTGCGCTCCACCGCGGCCAGCCCGCAATGGGCGATCATCAATCATTACGGCTGGCGGCTGGAATTCTTCACGATCTTCCCCAACGCGATCTCCATCCGCCCGGTGGAGGGGCCGGACGCGTCCAAGGGCCTGCCCTGGATCAACATCTTGGTTCTGACGCTCTTTGCGATGCTGACCTACGCGATCTGGGTGCGCTGGCGGCGGTTCCGGGCGGCGCGGATCGACCCCGCCCTCGAAGAGATCGAGGACAATTGGATCGCCGCGGGCGAGGCCGCGCAAAGCAAGCGCAGCCGCATCCGACGCTGGTTCGCGTCCTGGCGCAGCTAAAGCTGCGCCTGCCACAGCGTGACGCGCAGCCCGCCATGGGCCACGGGCCGCGCGGGCGGCGCCCAGGGCAGGCCGGTCGCCTGCGCCAGTGACTTTTCGGAGGTGACGAGGCCGACGCGCCAGCCGGTGAAGTGGGTCTTTAAAGTCTCCCCGATCGCGGCGTAGACGGGGTAGAGCGTGCGCTTGTCCCCGATCCGCGCGCCGTAGGGCGGGTTCAGCATCACCAGGCCCGGCGGGCCATCCGGGGCGCGCGCGGTGCGGATGTCGCCTTGGGTGAAGTGGCACAGATCTGCGACGCCGGCCCGGGCGGCGTTGGCTTCCGCCATCCCAATCACCCCCTGGTCCCGGTCTCTGCCGAAGAACCGGGCGTTCGGGGTGGACTGCGCAGGGCCCGGGGCAGGGATGTCGACGCCCGTCTGCTGATACGCGAAGTTGCGCGCGCGGCCTGGGGCAAGGCCCATAGCGATCTCGGCGGCTTCGATCACGAAGGTGCCCGACCCGCACATCGGGTCGACGACATTCTGGCTGCCGTCGAAGCCGCATTGCGCCAGGAACGCCGCCGCCATCGTCTCCCGCAGGGGGGCCTTGCCCACGGCCTGTTTGTGGCCGCGTTTGTGCAGCGGCGCGCCGGAGGTGTCGAGCGACAGCGTCACGCGGTTGTCGTCGATCCGGCCTTTGAGCGTGAAATCGTCGCCTTCGGGAAATCCCGCCGCCGCCAGCGCGCCGGCGATGCGGCTGGTCGCGGCGCCGGCATGGTAGATCTTGGACTTGCGGTTGGTCGCGACCTCCACCTTCACCGCCGCGCCTTGCGGCAGCCAGGCCGCCCAATCGACCTTGCGCGCCCGCTTGTCGAGCTGCGCGGGGTGGAAGGCCATGAAGCTGGCGATGCGCACCAGCACCCGCGTCGCGATCCGGCTACTGCGATTGGCCGCGGCGATGTCGGCCCAGTCGCCCGTCATCTCCACCCCGCCCGGGCTCACCGCGCACACGTTCAGGCCCAGCGCGCGCAACTCGGTGGCCAGCACGTCCTCCAACCCCGGCAGGCAGATGGCGAAGAATTCAGTCTGCAAAGAGGTAGTCGGCATCCGCGATCTGCCGCGCCTGATCCGGGCCGATGCTCAGGAATTTGGCCAAGGCCTTTGCGTTGTCGTCGACCTCCGCCGCCTCGCGCATGCGGCTTAGATGTTCGAAATCGGCGTCCCGGATCTGGTCGGATTCGAAGTGGATGTCCCCGCGGATCGTCGGGATCAGACGCTCCAGCGTTTCCGCCCCCGTCTGCTCCCCGGCCAGGCCCACGCGCATGGCGTGGCCGATCAGGTAGTCGTCGGAAAAGCCGCACTCGACCTCGAGCATGCGCGTGACGGAGCGGTCGGAGGCGAAATCCTGCAGCAGGTCCATCTCTCCAGGGTCCATGCAGACGATCAGGCGATCGGTCTCAAAATAGTCGAAGAGCATCCGCATCAGAGCGCGGCGGTGACGCGCGCGCTTGCCCAGTGTCTTTTGGATACCGCCCAGATCGGGCAGGGGCGTGTCCTCTTCGTTAAAGAGGTATTCGATGGCCGGCACGTTCGTGACCTGGCGAATGCGTTCGAGCAATCGCTTTGCCACGTGCCACTTCTTGCAAATAACGATCATCAACTCACGCTCGCGGCCCAGCGTGCTTTCCGCCTCCCAAAAGCGGGTGGCAAAGCGGCGCCCGATGCGGCCTCGGCCGGTGAGGAACTTGAACAGGCTGCGCCCCTCGTTGCTGATCTGGAACTGCACGCCTTCGGCGGCATACAGCAGCCCCAGCCGGCGCTTCAGCTCGCGCGCTTCGGGGCTGATCTTCCGGGCAAAGAGGAAATCCTGGCTCAGCAGCAAATCGTAGTGATCGTCGTAGAACGTCACCGGCATCCCGTAATCGGTGAACATCAGGAAGGTCAGCGTGCGGGTCCTGATCTCGCTTTCGGGTACGACGTGGCGCACGACGGTCTGAAAGAACGTCTCGTCCGGGATCCAGGTCGTGCGGAAGAACCGCATCACGTCTTTGCGCTGGCGGGTGAAGTCCAGGACCCACTCGATGGTCCGGCGGCGCAGGCACCACCATTGGCTGCCGATCATCACCTGGATGTCTGCGGGGATCTCGCGCGTCAGGCCAAAGCGCTGTTGCAGGTGGAAGGAGGTGTAGAACCGCCATTTCTGCGTGCGCTCGTTGAAGAAGTGGCGGTAGATCAGCCGCTCTTCCTTCATGCCGGTCTTGATCCAGTCGCTTTCGAAATAGTCGAAGCTTTCGATGAAGTCGGCGTCGTTGTTGTCCAGAAACTGATGGGTGTATTCGGCCGATTTGATGGCCATGCAATCGCCCGACAGCATGTAGAAATGCGTGGCGCGCGGGAACGCCTCCACCGCTGATTCGACGGCGTAGAGCGTCGCTTGCACCAGGCTCCATTCGCCCCAACCGCATTTGATGCGCCGGTGGGCGTAGGTGACGTTGGGGTTGTCCTTCAGCGCGAGGCGGATCTGCGCGTAGGCGTCTGCGTCCGCACTGGCATCGAAATGGATCGACATATAGTCGCCCGCCGCCGTGAGGCGCTGTGCCTGTTTGATGATCGCCGCGGGATCCTTGTGGCACAGCAATATGTACGCGATTTTCGCCATGTTGCTCGGTTTACGGCCTCTTTACGCCTGCTTGCTTACCTAGTTAAAGGTGAAGGCAAGTTGAAGAAATAGGATTTTCAGCGCAAAGTTCCCCCCAGAAAAAGCCCGTCGGCCTTCACGTACGGGCGCATAGAGGATTGAGTTATGGGGTTTCCCGGCACCTGGATGACCGAGACGGAAAGCGTTGTGTACCGCGTTGTGCCCAAATGCGCCTGCTCCACGATCGGTCAGATCATGTATTATTCCGATCACGGCGCGTTCTTCGACGGCGATATCCACGATGCGACCGGCGGGATGCATAAATGGGCGCTGGATGACAGCCAGCGCAAGATCACCGAAAACGTGCAGCAGCATCGGTCCTACGCGTTTACCTGCGTGCGCAATCCCTACACCCGAATCCTCAGCAGCTTTTTCGACAAGATCTGCGGGATCCAGCGCAATGGCAAACGCTACCGCGGGAACCTGGTGCCGCTCTTGGTGCAGAAATACGGGATCGAGGTCGGCGGGCCGGAGGGCAAGGACGAGTTCGACCAGATCCAGAGCTTTCGCCGTTTCTTGCTGTTCGCGCGCGACACGATCCGCTGGCGCAAACCGATGGAGCCGGACATCCACTGGTCGGCCATGTCAGGCCATGTCAGCACCTTCATCGTGAACGGCGGGCGCTACGACAAGATCATCTGGACGGAGAAGTTCAACGAGGGGATGGAACAGGTCCTCGCCGCGATTGAGACGCCCCACCAGGTCGTGCTGGGCGATATCCCCCGCTTTAACGAGTCCGAAGGACACGGGCCGAAACGCGCGCATCCGGTGGAGGATTATTTCGACGATCTGTCGATGCACCTCGTCTACGAGATCTTCAAACGCGATTTCGAGCTGTTCAAATACGACTTCCACGACCCCTCCAACAAGATGCCGATCGGAGAGATCGACCTGGACGAGGTTCACAAGAAGCTGGGCGATTAAGCCGCCTCAGGGCGCTGCGGCGATGGCCCGCGCGATCCGCTCGGCCGCCGCGCGGCTGCCTTTGGGCGAGGGGTGGATCATGTCCAGCGCGTGATAGCTGCGGTCGCCGTAGGGGATCATATCCTGCAGCGACACATAGGTGACACCGGGATCGCGCGCCGCCATCTGCGCCACGCGCGCCTCCAGCCGGTCGCCGACAGCCTTGCACCCTTCGATGGGCGAGCCCGCGCCGGGGCTGCGCAAATACCCGACATAGAAGACCCGCGCGCCGTCCGCCCGCGCCCGCGCCACCAGCGACGGGATCGCGCCGCGGCTGCCATCGGCGCTGATGAGGCGCTGCATCTTGCGCGTGCACTTGCCGCAGCCGCAGCCCATCCACAGATCGTTGCCGCCGCCGTTCATCACCACGATGTCCCAGCCGCCCTTGCGGTATTGTTTTGGGATGTTCATGCCCAGCCCGCCCGTGATCGGCAGGTTGTAGAAGAAGCGCGCGCCGGTGACCGCCCGGCTTTTCACCCGCGCGCCGGTGAGGCGGGCCAATTCGTGGCTAACGGAGGATTTCGCGGACGCGTTCGTGGTCATGAAGCTGTCGCCGAGGATCAGGATGCGCGGGGCATCGCTGGCCAAGGCGGTGGAGGCGAGGGTGAAGAACACGAAGGTCAGCAGGCGCAGCATGGCGGGCTCTCTTTACCGGGCAGACAGGTGAATTGCCGCTTAATAGCATCACAAATGCGGCGAAAATGTGTTCGCGGGCCCGCGGACTTGCAGCGCGCGGGCGCAGGGCCTACCTCACGCCTCCATGGCCCAGCAAAAGTCCGATCCCAACTACAAAGTGGTGGCAGAGCATCGCCGCGCCCGGTTCGATTACGCCATCGACCGGGACATCGAGTGCGGCATCCAGCTGGAAGGCTCGGAGGTCAAAAGCCTGCGCGCGGGTGGGGCCAACATCGCCGAAAGCTACGCCTCGGTCGAGGATGGGGAGCTGTGGCTGGTGAATTCCTACGTCGCGCCCTACGAGCAGGCCAAGATGTTCCGCCACGAGGAGCGGCGCCGCCGCAAGCTGCTGGTCAGCCGCAAGGAACTGAAGGATCTGTGGAACGCGACCCAGCGCCAGGGCATGACGCTGGTCCCGCTGGTCCTCTACTTCAATCACCGGGGCCGCGCGAAGATCAAGATCGGCGTGGCCAAGGGCAAGAAGGCCCATGACAAGCGCGAGGCGACGGCCAAGCGCGACTGGAGCCGCCAGAAGCAGCGCCTTTTGAAAGATCACGGCTAGGGCGGGAAACCCGCGCCGTCTTTCCCCCTGCCGCGCCCGCCGCGTCTGCGTACCGTTTCGGGGACGAGGAAGGCGGAGAGGGCCGGCATGGAAAGCCTCATCGGTCTGGCTGCCGGCGCTGTTGGTGGCAACGTGGCGGCGGGCCTTGTCCGGTCGCTGGATATAGGGCCGCTGCGCAATTCGGCCCTTGGCGCGCTGGGCGGTGTCGCGGGCGGGACATTGCTTGCGGCGTTGGGTGGCCCGCCGCCCTCGGGCCCGCCGGACCTGGCGGTGCTGATCGCTCAGGTCGCCGGCGGCGGGATCGGCGGCGGCGCCCTTTTGGCGCTGGTCCGATTGCTGCGCGGCGGCGGCGCCAAGTAACTTGCGCTGCGGCCCCTGCGGCGCTAGGACGGCGAGGTTTTTCTGCACGCCGGAGGGCGCCGCCATGTCCGACGATCCCAAGACCCTCGTGTCCACCGCCTGGCTCGCGCAGCATTTGCGCGATCCCGATCTGCGCATCCTCGACGCGTCGTGGTATCTGCCGGATGCGGGCCGCGATGCCCACGCGGAATACGAGGCGGCGCACATTCCCGGCGCGCGCTTTTTTGACATCGACGAGATTTCGGACCGCCGCTCAGACCTGCCGCACATGGCGCCGCCGGTGGAGAAGTTCATGTCCCGGATGCGCCGGATGGGCGTAGGCGACGGCCATCAGGTGGTCATCTACGACGGGGCCGGCCTACTGAGCGCAGCGCGCGTCTGGTGGCTGTTCCGGCTGATGGGGCAGCGCGATGTTGCCGTGCTGGACGGCGGGTTTCCCAAATGGCAGGCGGAGGAGCGCGAGATCGAGGATCTGCCCCCCATGCCCAAGGACCGGCACATGACCGTGCGCTACCAGAACCATCTCGTGCGCGACGTCACGCAAGTCAGCCAGGCCAGCAAGGTGGGCGACGTGCAGATCGTTGACGCCCGCGCGCCCGCCCGGTTCCGCGGCGAGGTGCCCGAGCCGCGCGAGGGCGTGCGGTCGGGCCATATCCCCAAGTCGCGCAACGTGCCCTACGAGGCGCTGCTGAACGACGACAAAACCCTCAAATCCCCGGCCGAGACGCGCGCGGTGTTCGAGGCGGCGGGCGTGGACCTTGCCCGCCCGATCATCACCTCGTGCGGGTCCGGCGTCACGGCGGCGATCCTAGCCCTGGCGCTGGAGCGTGCGGGCCACGACTCCTGGTCGCTTTACGACGGCAGCTGGGCCGAATGGGGCCTTTTTCCCACCCTCCCCATCGCGACAGGAGACGCGTGATGTTCGAAACTCTGACCCCGCAAAAACCCGACGGCATCCTGAGCCTGATGAAGGCGTTCCGCGAGGACCCTCGGGACGGCAAGATCGACCTGGGTGTGGGCGTCTACAAGAACGCCAAAGGCGAGACGCCGGTGATGCGCGCGGTCAAAGCCGCAGAGCGCAAGATTTGGGAGGCGCAGGCCACCAAAAGCTACGTGGCGCTGACCGGGGACGCGGCCTTTGCCGACGCGATGGTCGATCTGGTGCTGGCCGGCGCCGTGCCGCGCGAGGCTGTGGCCGCGGCGGCGACACCCGGCGGGACGGGTGCGGTGCGCCAGGCCTTTGAGCTTGTCGGAATGGCGAACCCGGACGCGCGCATCTTCGTGTCGGACCCGACCTGGCCGAACCACCTGTCCATCCTCGATCACCTCGGGATGACGCGGGTGCCCTACCGCTATTTCGACAGCGCGAGTGGCGGCGTGAATTTCGACGGGATGCTGGCCGATATCGCGCAGGCGGGCGCGGGCGACGTGGTGCTGCTGCACGGCTGTTGTCACAACCCGACGGGCGCCAATCTGGACATGGCCCAGTGGGACGCGGTGATCGCCGCATTGCTGGAGAGCGGCGCGACGCCGATGATCGACATCGCCTACCAGGGCTTTGGCGACGGCCAGGATGCAGATGCCGCCGGTGTGCGCAAGGTCGTGGCGGCTGTGCCCGAATGCATGATCGCGGCGAGCTGTTCGAAAAATTTCGGCATCTACCGCGAGCGGACGGGCCTTTTGATGGTCACGTCGGCGCAGGGCGCGCGAGGTCTGAACCAGGATACGCTCGCCTACCTCAACCGGCAGAACTACAGCTTCCCCCCCGATCACGGGGCGCGGATCGTGACGGAGATCCTGACCGATCCCGCGCTGCGCGCTGAGTGGGAGGCAGAGCTGGAAGAGATGCGGACCGGCATGCTGTCCCTGCGCGGCCAGTTGGCCGGTGAGCTGCGGCAGCTGACCAATTCGGACCGCTTCGACTTTCTCGCGCAGCACCGGGGCATGTTCTCGCGCCTCGGCACCACGCCCGAGCTGGTGGAGAAGATGCGCGCCGATCACGGGGTTTACATGGTCGGTGACAGCCGCATGAACATCGCCGGCCTGAACGAGGCGAATGTGCCGGTGCTGGCGCGCGCCATCGTCGCCGCCGGGGTGTAGCGCACGCGCCTTTGCCCCGCTGCGGGCATCTGCCCGGCGGGGTTTTGGCGGATCGTGTGGTAAGGGCGTCTCAGGGGCGGCAGGCCTGCCGGTATAATCCAGATGACCGATCGAGGGGCGTCACGCCTGATCGGAGCGGTGCGCGCAAGGTGCGTGCCATCTGACCTGAGCGCGTCGCTTCGGCCTTGGTGGGACCGGGGCGGCGCGGTTTTGCATATGCGGGGCAGGGTATGACAGGCGGGGCGTTAGCGCCCGGTGAATGCAGCGTGCGCTGACCCCACACAACAAAGGGCCCGGACACGAAAAAGCCCGGGCATTTGCATGCCCGGGCAGGTGTTCAGCTGAGAGGAAGGACCTCAGCCTTTGGAAAAGTCCGGATAGGCTTCCATGCCCAGTTCCGATGTGTCGAGGCCGTTGATCTCCGCCTCTTCGGAGACGCGGATGCCCATGACAGCCTTCAGGATGAACCAGACGATGCCGGCGGCCACGAAGGTGAAGATGCCGTAGGCTGCGATGGCCGTCAGCTGCGTCATCAGCGAGGTTTCCGGTGTGTAGAAGACCACCGCGATGGTGCCCCAGATGCCTGCGAACAGGTGAACAGGGATCGCGCCGACCACGTCATCGATCTTCAGACGATCCAGCATCGGGACGGTGAAGACCACGATCACGCCGCCAATCGCACCGATCCACAGAGCGCCGAACAGCGACGGCTCCAGCGGGGAGGCGGTGATGGACACGAGGCCCGCCAGGCAGCCGTTCAGAACCATCGTCAGGTCGACTTTTTGGTAGAGGACCTGCGTCAGGATCAGCGCTGCGACGGCACCGCACGCGGCTGCCATGTTAGTGTTGGCGAAGATGCGGCCGACGTCAGTGATGTCGCCCACGGTGCCGGCTGCCAGCTGCGAGCCGCCGTTGAAGCCGAACCAGCCGAGCCACAGGATGAACGTGCCGAGCGTCGCCAGAGCCAGGTTGGAGCCGGGCATCGGGTTCACTTTGCCGTCCTTGTACTTGCCCAGACGCGGGCCGAGGATCAGCGCGCCCGCCAGAGCAGCCCAGCCGCCCACGGAGTGTACGATGGTCGAGCCGGCGAAGTCATAGAAGCCCATTTCGCTCAGGAAACCGCCGCCCCACTGCCAGGAGCCAGAGATCGGGTAAAGGATGCCGGTCAGGACCACGACGAAGATCAGGAAGGGCCAAAGCTTGATCCGTTCGGCCAGGGCACCCGACACGATCGACGCGGTGGCGGCAACGAACATCAGCTGGAAGAAGAAGTCCGAGGCCACGGAGGCATAGTCGAGCGAGGCGTCCGCCGCAGCCAGGCCCACAGGCTCCAGCACGGTGGGCACGAAGTTCGGCGCGAAGTAGCCGTTGAATTCGCCCGGATACATCAGGTTGAAGCCGACGAGCCAGTACATGATCGCCGCGATGGAGAAGAGCGCAATGTTCTTGGTTAGCTGCATCGTGACGTTCTTGGAGCGCACGAGGCCCGCTTCGAGCATCGCAAAGCCTGCTGCCATCCAGAAGACCAGGAAGCCGCCCACCAGGAACAGCAGCGTTGTCATGATGTAGGGGCCAATCTCGTCGAAGCCCGGCGCCGGCGCCGCGTCCGCATCTTGGGCCAGACCCATCGTCGGCAGCATCACAGCCGCCGCGACCGGTAGGAATTTGAGGAGTTTCATCTGTTCGTTATCCCTATTGAACGCGGCCTTACAGCGCGTCTTCGTTGGTCTCGCCGGTGCGCACGCGCACGGCTTGTTCGACGTCGAGGACAAAGATCTTGCCGTCGCCGATCTTGCCCGTCTGAGCGGTTTTGGAGATCACTTCGACGATCTGATCGGCCTGAGCGGCGGCGACCACGATCTCGATCTTGATCTTCGGCACGAAGTTCACGGCGTATTCAGCGCCGCGGTAAATCTCTGTGTGGCCGGATTGCGAGCCGAAGCCCTTGATCTCGGTCACCATCATGCCGCGCACGCCCGCCTCGGTCAGCGCTTCGCGGACCTCCTCGAGCTTGAACGGCTTGATCGTTGCGATGATGAGTTTCAACAACTGTCCCCTTTTGTCCGTTACCGCGACCCCAGTCGCGTGTGCGTCTGCAAAAGAGGGGAGGGGCGGCGGTCAGGAAAGGTTAAGGCGTGATGAATTGCTGTGCAGATTGTCATGGATGCACAAAATTAGTGCGATCACGAAAATCTGCACAAATCCCGGGCGTTTTGTTGACGCGGCCTGGGGCAATCTTCCCCGTGCCAACGGGCGGGCGCGGGGATAGACTGCGCTGCAACAACAAAGGCATGGGCAGAGCCGGATGAGCGATTCACGAAAGCGGCCGCTGGTGGCGGACAAGCGCTATCCAAAGCGGGCGAAACCGGCGGCCAAGCGCCGGCGCAAGCGGACCCCGCCGCCGAAACGGTCCTGGCTGGTGCGGCTGGTGCGCTGGGTTCTGCGGGCCGTGTGGGTCGTGACCTCCCGGGCGGCGCTCGTGGCGCTGGTCGCGCTGCTGCTGGCCGTCGGCTACGTGTATACGACCTTGCCGCCGGCGTCCGAGGTTGCGGACGGGCGCGCGCAAGGCTCGGTGACGATGCTGGACCGCGACGGCGCCGTGTTCGCCTGGCGGGGGGATCAGTTCGGCGGGGCGGTGACGGCGGCCTCCGTCTCGCCCGATCTGAAGAACGCCATCGTCGCGACGGAGGACAAGCGCTTCTATCGCCATATCGGCCTGAGCCCGCGGGGCATTGCCAGCGCGATCCGCATCAATCTGCGCGAGGGGCGCGGCCCGCTTCAGGGCCATGGCGGGTCCACCATCACGCAGCAGACGGCCAAGCTGATGTGTCTTGGCGTGGAATACGACGCGGCCTCGTGGGAGAGTGAGCGGGCCTATGTCGCCGATTGCCGCCGCGGATCGCTGCAACGCAAGGCGCGCGAGGCGCTCTACGCCCTGGCGATGGAGGCGAAATATTCCAAGGACGAAATCCTCAGCATCTACATGAACCGCGCCTATATGGGCGGCGGCGCCTACGGGGCGGAGGCCGCGGCGCAGCGGTTTTTTGGCAAGCCCGCGGCGGCGGTGAATGCCGCCGAAGGGGCAATGCTGGCCGGGCTACTGACCGCGCCCTCGTCCCTGTCGCCGACGGCCAACTTGCAGCGCAGCCGCGACCGGGCCGCCACGGTCCTGCGCCTGATGGGCGAGCAGGGCTATCTGACGGATCAGGAGGTCGCCTATTGGCAGCAGAACCCCGCCGCGCTCAGCGCTGCAGCAGAGCAGGAGGCGGGGGGCTATTTCGCCGATTGGGTGATGCAGTCCGGTCCCGAATACTTCACCCGCAACACGACCGAGGACGTGGTGATCGCCACGACGCTGGACCAGCGCCTGCAAAAGGCGGCCGAAGACGCGCTCGATTATATTTTCGAGACGAAGGTGCGCGAGGGCTCCAAAGCGCAGGCGGCCATCGTGGTGATGAGCGCCGATGGCGCCGTGCGGGCCATGGTCGGCGGGCGGCAGGCGCAGGTGTCGGGCGTCTTCAACCGGGCGATCCAGGCCAACCGGCAGACGGGCAGTGCGTTCAAGCCCTTCGTCTACGCCGCCGCGCTGGACCTAGGGTATTCCCCGCTGGATGAGGTGCGCGATGCGCCGCTGACCATCGATATCCCCGGCTCCGGCCCCTACAGCCCCAAGAATTACGACAACCAGTTCCGCGGCAACGTCACGCTGACCCACGCGCTGCGGCAGTCGCTGAACATCCCGGCGGTGAAGGTCTCCGAAGGGGTAGGGCGCGATCTGGTCCGGCGCGTGGCGGCGGATTTTGGGCTGGACAGCGATCTGGCCGCGGGGCCTGCGCTGGCGTTGGGCGCGTCGGAAAGCACGCTGCTGGACATGACGGGCGCCTATGCGGGCATCTTGAACGGCGGCTCGTCGGTGACGCCCTACGGGCTGACGGAGCTGCGCCTGGCCGGCGACGACGACCCGCTGATGGGCACCGGAGGCGGGATCGGAGAGCGGGTCATCCAGCCCGAAGCCGCGGGCCAGCTGATCTGGATGATGGAGAAGGTGGTGAGCGAGGGCACCGGCGCCCGCGCGGCCTTCGGCGAGCGGGAGATCGCGGGCAAGACCGGCACGACCCAGGCCGCGCGCGATGCGTGGTTCATCGGCTTCACCGCCGACTACGTGGCGGGCGTGTGGATGGGCTACGACGACAACACGCCGCTGACCGGGGTGACGGGCGGCGGCCTGCCGGCGGAGATTTGGCGCGAGACGATGGTGCGCGTGCACGAAGGCGTCCCACCCCGCCCGCTTCCGCTGGTCCCGCCAAGCGGCGCCCGCCGCGTGGTCGAAGACACCCCGCCTCAAAGCCGCGAAGGCGTCATCGAAGGCCTGCTGCGCGACATCCTCGGTGGCAGCCCGGGCGGGTCCGGCGCCCGTGGCACCGACGTGGGCGGCGGTGAGCGGTAGGGCGGCGCGGCGTGCCGCGCTGCGGGCGGAGTTGCTACGGCTTCTGGACGGTCTGGACGTCTACAGGGAGTGGCGCCTCCACAGGCTGCGCCGCGCTAGGCCTGAGCTGACAGCGGCGCAAGTTATGGGCGAAGTATTGGCGCCGAGAGAAATGTTCCTCGAACCCTTTGATCTTGCGGGCGGAGTAGGGGGCACAGGATTGGTTCGAGAGGTTCGGACGATCTATGCATCGATCACTGCCGATCTGAAAAAAGAGGCCGAACGCTTCCCCGATGATGCGCCGGACATTGCCGCCGTGGTTCGCGATATGGACGCGGCCTCCGGTCTCGGTCCAGATGAAGCCGCTGCCAAATGGATCGCTGCCGCCGAAAGGGCCTTGGCGCGCGGGGCGATCGTCAGCGACGCCGAATTCTACGCCCTGCGCGATCTGGAGTATGATCTGGAGCTGTTGCCAAACGAACTGCGCGCGCAGCTACAGGCCCTGCTTGACGAATACGAGGCCAGCAGCTGACGTCCGCTGCCCCTAGCTCAGCCGGCCGAGGTCGGTGATCATCGCGTCGATGTTGCCGCCGTTGCGGTCCAGCAGGGCGCCGATTTCCGTGCGTTCGGTCAGCAGCAGGTTCACGCCCTCGATGAACATGTTGAAGAACTTGTTCTGGCCGGATTTGCCCGACACCAGGAACGTCACCTCGAACGGGGAGGAGCCGCGCAGGAAGGCGGTGGTGCGAATCTCGTAGCCGGCGCGGATGGCGCGGGCCGATTGCACCTCGATCCGGCCGCCGATGAACTCGCGGAATCGG
>JBCDFL010000048.1:0-18045 GCA_039178165.1 Pseudomonadota bacterium
ACCGCTTGGCGCAGGCGGCGCACCAGCCACCACACGCCGAGGAAGACGGGAACGGTGACCATCGCCGTCAGCATCCCCTTGCTGAGCCCCGTTGGCTCTTCGAGCGGGTACAGCAGGTAGGAGGCGAGGGAGACCGCGTAGTAGCTGATCGCCACGACCGACAGCCCCTCCACCGTGCGCTGCAGGCGCAGCTGGGTGTCGGAGCGGCGATCCATGCTTTCCAGCAGCTTCTGGTTCTGCGCGCTGCGCTCCACATCGACCCGCGTGCGCAGGAGGTTCGCGGCGCGCACGGACCGCGCGCTCATCGCCTCCAGCCGTTCTTGCGCGGATTTGACCGTCCGCATCGCCGGCTCATAGCGGCGCATCATGAACTCGCCAAAGCTTTGCCGGCCCATATACCGGACCTCGCGCAGCGCCTCGATCCGCTGGTTCACGATCGCCTCATAGGCGCCCGTCGCGCCGAACCGGAAGGAGGCGCGGGCCGACACGGTCTCCAGCTCCGCGCTGGTGTCGAGCAGCGCGCGCAGAGTCGCCTCCGCCCCCGCGCGCCCCTCTCGCATATCGCCGACAAGCTCGGTCAGGGCGGCGTCGAGCGCGCCCAGTTTCGGGCCCATCTCGCGCACGCGGGCGAAGCCCAACATCGACATGGTCTTGTAAGTCTCGATCTCGCACAGCCGCTGCACGATCCGGCCGATGCGGCGCGCGCCCGTCCCCTCGCTCACGAAGACGGCGAAACGGGCGTGGCCCGCCGCGTCGATGCGAAAGTCCCCGGCGACGACCGCGGCGTCCTCCAGCACGGTGGAAACGGCCAGGCTTTCGGGTACGAACCATTGGGCCAGTTGGCTGAGGATCTCCGCCTCGCGCGGGCGGGGCACGATGCGTAGGAGGGCCGAGGTCATCCGCTCCCCCGGCGCATTCTCCAGCCAGTCGGCGGGAAACGGCGCGAATTCCGCAGGATCGAAGGCCCGCTCCCCCGCCCCGTCCGAAAAGGCGGTGTAGGTCACGAATTCAGTGTGCTGTTCCCACTTCAACCAGTGCCGTCCGATCTGGCCATAGTAATGCGTGGCGCCGGGCTGCGGATGGGGCGCGCCGTGCCGGTCCAGAAGCTGGATCAGATGGTCGAGGTCCGCGGACCGATCCCGCGCGGCGGCATCCTCGGTCTGTTTGATCGCGATGTAAGCGGCGGTGCACGGCCCCTCCATCGAGGGGAAAGGGCGCGCGTGAAGCTCGTTCGCCAGGCGGTAGCGCAGCGGGTGGTCGTCAATCGGGGCCATGCGGGTCCTCGCTGCGATGGATGGTGCAGACATAACGTGCCGGATTGATTTGTCAAAAGGTAAATGGTTTCAATGTGTTAAACGGATGCAACGGTATACCGAGCGGATTTGGAACAGCGGTACGGACCCGGGCGTTTGGCCGTGAATTCAACAGCTTCGCAAAGGAGGCTCCCATGCCCAAGATCGAAATCGTCGCGTTTTCCGGATATGGCCACACCGCACGCCAGGCCGAAGCGGTCCTGACAGGTGCACGAGCGCATGGCGACGGGCGCCTGTGGATGGTGCCGGACGACGGCCAGATCGAAGAGGCCGCGTGGGACGCGCTCGACGCAGCGGATGCGATCGTGCTGGGCTCGCCGACTTATATGGGCGGGCCGGCCTGGCAGCTGAAGCGGTTCATTGATGCGAGCTCCGCCAAATGGCAGCAACAGATGTGGAAGGACAAGCTGATGGGCGGGTTCACCAATTGCTCCTCGCCCGTGGGGGACAAAGGCGCGGTTCTAGGCTACTTCGCGACGCTCGCCGCGCAGCACGGCGCGCTTTGGGTGCCGCTGGGCCAGCCGCCCGCCGCCGCCAAGGCAAACGGGCCGGACGACACCAATCGGCTGGGCGGCAGCCTTGGGCCCGTAGCGCAAAGCCCCCACGACGCCGCGCCCGAAGAAATGCACGCCGGCGATCTGGAAAGCGCCCGCATCTACGGCGCCCGCATCGCGCAACTCGCCGCCGGCATGGCCGGCGTGGACGACGGCGCGCAACTGGCCGCCGAATAGAGCCCTCGCCGGGGCGCCAGATCGCGCCCCGGCTATCCCGGGTCAGGTATTCCCCCATAACGCGAACCGCTCCGCCGTGGTACGTCCGCTCCATTCTTTGAAGCGCATCTTTTACCACATTCTTGCGGAGATATTTTTATGGATTTGGTCACGGTGATTCAGCTTTTACTCAAGCGAAATAAAATCGACAGCCAACTGAAACAGCTCAAGCAGCTGCACGACTTTGCCCTCAAATTTCAGCGTCTGGGGCAAGGCAAGGTCAAGATCGAAGACCTCAAGATGTTCTCCGACAAGAACGTCGCGAAGGCGCGAAAATCCACGGCCGAGATCGCCAAGATGCTCGCCAAGAACAAGGGTCGGCCGCCGAAACTGCCGGCGTCCAACAGCGAAAAGCTGTACCAGGCGATGATGAACACGGCGAAGAAACACGGGATCAAGTCCAGCCAATTCGCCAAGGCGCAACAGACCTACAAGGCGGAGCTCAAGCGGCGTCAGAAGGACCTGGACAAGATCCAAACTGCGCTGACTAAGGAACAGGTTCGGGTAAGAGCCATTGCGGTGAAATACCGGCGCGCGGGCGCCTATGCCCTGCGCATGGCACCGATCATCCAGTCCTTTGTGCCTTGGGGCGAGCAACTGAAACTCGGGACCACGCTCTTCAAAGCCGGGCAGAACATGTCCGCGCTGGGGTCGGAGCTGAACGATGTCGCCGCGCAATTCGAAGCCCTGCAGAAGCGGGCGCAGCGGTTCACGGCGCAGGTGATCATGGCGGGGATCAACAATTTGAAGTGGATCCACAAGGACTTCAAAACCGAAGCGGAACTGTACCTCAACATGCTCCGCGAAACGCCGCGCTGACGCAAAAAGGGCGCCCGATGGGGGCGCCCTTTCGCATTCCGATGGGACCGGATCGGTCGATCACCGCGCCAAAGGCGCGTCAATCGATCATCGGCAACAGCTTGTCGATGGACGCCTTCGCATCGCCGTAGAACATGCGCGTGTTCTCTTTGAAGAAGAGCGGATTTTCGATGCCGGAATAGCCCGTGCCCTGCCCCCGTTTGGAGACGAAGACCTGCGCCGCTTTCCAGACCTCCAGAACCGGCATGCCGGCGATGGGGGAGTTCGGATCGTCCTGCGCCGCGGGGTTCACGATATCGTTCGAGCCGATGACAATCACCACGTCGGTGTCCGGGAAATCGTCGTTGATCTCGTCCATCTCCAGCACAATGTCGTAGGGGACCTTCGCCTCGGCCAGCAGCACGTTCATGTGCCCCGGCAGACGCCCGGCGACCGGGTGGATGGCAAAGCGAACCTCTTTGTTCTTGGCCCGCAGTTTGCGCGTCAGCTCCGCCACGCCCTGCTGGGCCTGGGCAACCGCCATACCATAGCCGGGCACGATGACGACCGATTTCGCCTCGTTCAGCGCGGTGGCCACGCCGTCGGCCTCGATCGCGACCTGCTCGCCTTCCACGGCCATCTGCTCGCCGGTGGCAGCGCCGCCCCAGCCGCCCAAGATGACAGAGATGAAGGATCGGTTCATGGCCTTACACATGATGTAGGACAGGATCGCACCCGAGGACCCGACCAAAGCGCCGACGACGATCAGAAGATCATTGCCGAGGCTGAAGCCGATGGCCGCGGCCGCCCAGCCAGAGTAGCTGTTCAGCATGGACACGACCACGGGCATGTCCGCCCCGCCGATGCCCATGATCAAATGATAGCCGATAAACAGGGCCAGTGCTGTCAAAAGCACCAAAGTCCAGCTGCCCGACCCGCCCAGATACATAATCGCCAGGATCAGGGAGCCTGCCGCCGCGGCCGCATTCAGCGCGTGACCGCCCGGCAGCTGGTTTGCACCGGTGTCGACTTTGAACGGCAACAAGGACGACCCGCCCGCCAGTTTGGCATAGGCGATGACGGAGCCGGTGAAGGTCACGGCGCCAATCCAGATGCCCAGGACCAGCTCGACCCGCAGGATCGTGATCTCGACAAAGGTCTTCTTGGCGATGAGTTGGCCGAAGGAGGACAAAGGCTCTTTGGCCTCGGACGGCAAGTCCGCATAGGCCCCCGCCGCGCCGAGCATCGCGCCATTGTCTTCGAACAGCGCCTGCATGCCGTTGATCATGATGTCGGCGTTGAAGCCCACGAACACCGCCGCCAGACCGACGAGGGAGTGCATGATCGCCACCAATTCCGGCATCTGCGTCATCTGCACCTTGGTGGCCAGCTGGTAGCCCACCGCCGCGCCGCCCGCGATCAGGATCAGGGAGAAGAACCACAGCCCCGCCCCCGGCCCAATCAGCGTCGCGAGGACCGCGATCGCCATGCCGGCGATCCCGTACCACACGGCGCGCTTGGCGCTTTCCTGGCCCGACAGCCCGCCCAGCGACAGGATGAAAAGAACGGCAGCCACTGCATAGGCTGCAATCGTGAATCCGAATTCCATGTGCCCTGCTCCGCTTTAAGACTTCTGGAACATGGCGAGCATCCGCCGTGTCACGAGGAAACCGCCGAAGATGTTTACGGCGGCCATAAAGATGCCAAGCGCCGCCAGCAGCGTGATCAGCAGATTAGATGATCCGACCTGGATCAAGGCGCCCAGGATGATGATCGACGAGATCGCGTTGGTCACGGCCATCAGCGGCGTGTGCAGACTGTGCGCCACGTTCCAGATGACCTGGAAGCCGATGAAGACCGACAGGATGAACACGATGAAGTGCTGCATGAAGCTGGCCGGCGCCACGGTGCCCACGGCCAGAAGCAGCACGCCCGCGACGCCCAACAGCGCAACCTGATTGCGGGTCTGGGTCTTGAACGCGGCCATCTCGTCGGCGCGCTTTTCCTCGGGCGTCTTTTCGACCGGGGTGTTCTTCACCTTCTGCTGCGCGATGGCGTTGATCTTGGGCGGCGGCGGCGGGAAGGTCACAGCCTTCTCGTGCGCGATGGTCGCCCCGCGGATCACGTCATCTTCCATGTCATGCACGATCACGCCGTCTTTTTCTGGCGTCAGGTCCGTCATCATGTGGCGGATGTTGGTCGCGTACAGCGTGGAGGATTGCGTCGCCATCTGGCTGGGGAAATCGGTGTAGCCGACGATGGTCACGCCATTCTCGGTGACGACCTTCTCGTCCATCACCGTCAGCTCGCAATTGCCGCCCTTTTCCGCGGCAAGGTCGATGATGACGGAGCCGGGCTTCATCATCTCGACCATGTCCTTGGTCCACAGGACCGGCGCGTCCCGGCCCGGGATCAGGGCAGTGGAGATGACGATGTCGATATCCGGCGCCATTTCGCTGAACTTGACCAGCTGCGCCTCGCGGAATTCGGGGCTCGACGGGGCCGCATAGCCGCCTGTTTTCGCGCCGTCCTGCTGTTCCTCGTCGAAATCGAGGAAGACGAACTCGGCGCCCATCGACTCGATCTGTTCGGAGACTTCGGGCCGCACGTCAAAGGCGTAGGTGATCGCGCCCAGCGAGGTGGACGTGCCGATCGCCGCCAGGCCAGCCACACCCGCGCCGATGACCAGCACTTTGGCCGGGGGCACCTTGCCCGCCGCCGTGACCTGACCGGTGAAGAAGCGGCCAAAGTTGTTGCCCGCCTCGATCACCGCGCGGTAGCCGGCGATATTGGCCATCGACGACAGCGCGTCCATCTTCTGCGCGCGGGAGATCCGCGGGACCATGTCCATCGCGATGACGGTGCTGCCGCGTTTCGCCGCGGCTTCCATCAACGCTTCATTCTGGCCGGGATAGAAGAAGCTGATCAGCGTCTGCCCCTCGCGCAGGCGCTTGATCTCTGCATCCTCGGGCGGGCGCACCTTGGCCACGACGTCGGACGCCTTGTAAAGCGCGGCCGCCGTTTTCACGACCTCGACGCCGGCCTCGGCGTAGGCGCTATCGGAAAAGCCGGCGGCCAGGCCGGCACCGGCCTCGATCGCGCAATCATGGCCCAGCTTTTGCAGCTGCACTGCGCTGTCGGGGGTCATGGCGACGCGGCGCTCTCCCTCAAACAGCTCTTTTGGCGTACCGATCTTCACGGGCGCCTCCCCCTTATCCAGACGACATCCTGCGGCAAAATGGAGCGCCGCTAAGATACGTCCAGTACCGTGCGGGTGCAGCATTGACAATCGGGGGGAGCGGTTCCGCCACGTAATTTTTGCAAAGATTTACACCCAACGGCGCACGTTTTTTGCGTAGCCCTCGAATTGCCCTCCGAAAACGGCGCGCATCCGGTCCTCTTCGGGCAGGATGAATCGCTTTTGGATGATCAGGACAAAAACCGGAACGAGGGCCAGGCCCAAGGGCGCGTCCAGCCACAGAACCGCGCCGGCAAGCACCAGCGTATCGCCCAGATAAATCGGATTGCGCGTCCGGCTGAAGATGCCCGTCGTGATCAGTGCCCGCGGTGTCAGGTGCGGCACGACCGTCGTGCGATGACGCCCGAATTCCAGCACCGCCATCGCCATCAGAACCAGCCCCGCCCCGATGAGAAGCGCGGCGATCAGCCCCGCCCCGCGGCCCGCGACCGACACACCTGTGGGCAAAAACCGCGCTTGCGCCCAAGCCACGGCGATCAGCAGGGCCAGCCACAGGGGCGGTATGTCGAGCCATTTCATGACGCAACGATACAAGTGATCCGCAACGCGTCCATCTGCATTGCCGCCCTGCGCCCGGATGGTAGGCTCCCCCCAAAGGTGGGAGATGAAAAAATGGACCTTTCGGGAAAACATGCCCTTGTGACAGGCGGTGGGACGGGCATCGGCCTGGCCATCGCGCAGGATCTGGCGGCCAAGGGCGCGGCGGTGACGATCACCGGACGGCGGCAAGAGGTGCTGGACCAGGTCGCGGGGCCGGGCATGACGGGCCTCGCGATGGATGTGCGGGACGAGGTGGATGTGCAGGCAAAGGTGGCGCGTGCGGTCGAGGCCGACGGCCCCGTCCAGATCTGCGTCGCCAATGCGGGCATCGCGGAGGGGCGCGCACTGCACAAAACCTCGCTCGAATTCTGGCGCGGCGTGATGGCCACCAACCTCGACGGCGCGTTTCTGACTATACGGGAATGTCTGGGCTCCATGGTGCAGACCGATTGGGGCCGGGTGATCGCGGTGTCGTCCATCGCCGGGGTGCGCGGCCTGCCGGGCGGCGCGGCCTATTCCGCGTCCAAACACGGGATGATCGGCCTCATCCGCTCGCTGAGCGAGGATTACATGGGCCAGCCCTTGACCTTCAACGCGCTCTGCCCCGGCTATGTCGACACGCCGATCGTGGAGCGGAACACCAAGACCATCGCCGAACGGACCGGCATGGCCGACGCGGATGCGCTGGCGCTCATGGTCAAGGCGAACCGCCACAAGCGGCTGCTCGAGGTGGACGAGATCGCCGCCGCTGCCGCCTGGCTCTACGGGCCAGGCAGTCAGTCGGTGAACGGGCAGTGTATCGAGATTGCGGGAGGCCAGATGTGATCGAGTATTTCTACTCCGCCCATTCCGCCTACGCCTACCTGGGTGCCCAGCATCTGGGCGATATCGCCGCCAAACACGGGGTGGAGGTCGCGCACCGGCCTTTCGATCTGATGCCGGTGATCGATGCCGTTTCGGGCGGCTATGCGGGCGCCCGAACCGACGCCCATCGCGCTTATTTCTTCGAGGAAGACATGTACCGCTGGGCGCGCTATCGCGGCCTGCCCATGGTGCCCTTCCGCCCGACCTATCACGATGAGCCCTTGGCGCTGGCCTCCGGCGCGATCCTCGCGTCGGAGGACAAATGGGCGGCCCATTGGGCGGTGCTGCGCGCGCATTGGGAGGATGATGCGGATATTTCGGATGGCGATGCGCTGGTGGCGGCGGGCGTGGACGCAGCCGCCGTGGCCCGCGCGATGGACCCGGACATCCAGGCCATGTTCGCGGAGGCGACCCAGACCGCGCTCGACCGGCCCATCTTCGGCTCGCCCACCTATATCTGGGAGGGGCAGATGTTCTACGGCCAGGACCGGCTGACCCTTTTGGATCACGCATTAGGGACCCGTTAACGTCGAATCGCGCACAAGGGTGGGCATGATGATCCCGCAGCCCACCCGGACCCCGCTCGTCTTTTTCTCCCTGCGTCTGGCCGATCCGGCCTGGCGGCACCTGACCGACCACGCGCTTGCCCTGCGCGGGGCGCTGCGCACGGCGCGGCGCGCGCGTCCGTTCGAGGTCGATAGCATCGTCGTCCTCCCCTCCGCCCTGCACACGATCTGGGCGCTGCCTGCGGGCGACGACGCCCTGTTGCCGCGCGTTTCCCTGCTGCGAAGCCTCTTTGCCCAAGCGGTGGAGGCGCAGACCGGCCTAGCGGAGGAGGAACTGTGGCAAGACCACCTGGTGCCCCACCGCATCGATCAGGCCAGCGACGTCGCCGCCTGGCGCGAGATGATCCACAGCGCGCCGGTCACGACCGGCCTGTCGGCAGCGCCAGAGGCCTGGCAGTACAGCTCCATCCACCGCGCACGGGATGCGGCCCGCGCGATGTAATGGGTCGTCCGCCTAACGGCGCGCGCGATCAGCACAGTTTCGGTCGAGCTGATTGAGTTGCTGGAAGCGCGCCCAGCGGAGCCTGCGCCGCAGGAGAGCTAAAGCACTTCCGAGCTCGGTGACCGGCGCTGCACTTGGTAGCTAGTCGGATGTGTTAGCCCGTTCCTCGGCAACCGAAGCGCCTAACTCGGATGCTCCGCAGTCTTCTCGTGAGACATGTAATGGTTGCGGGGCGCCAACGGGGGGCGCGCCGTCCTGTATAAGTGGGACGTTCACACTTTCGCATGGCGCCAAAGTCGGCGCAGAGGCTCCCCGCCAGCCTTCTCCCCGAAGTGCCAACGCAACCATAGCCGCGATCCAACCTTCAAGCGGAGCGCAGCACCGACGGCCGCTCTCCGGCAGCCCAGGCACGGGCGGCGGCGCCAAAGGCCTGGAAAAGCGGGCGGGAAACGGGATCGTTCGCCGCGTTCCATTCCGGGTGCCATTGCACCGACAGGGTGAAGCCCGGCGCGCCGTCAATATAAATCGCCTCGGGCGTGCCGTCGGGCGCGTGCCCGTCGATCACCACCCGCGCGCCCGGCTCCTTGATGCCCTGACCGTGCAATGTGTTCGTCATCACCTCCGGCGCGCTCATCAGGCGGTGGAACACCCCACCTTCAGTAAAGCGGACCGCGTGGCGCAGGGCGAACTTTTCCTCCAACGTGCCGTCGGGCGGCATCCGGTGGTTGTCGCGCCCCGGCAGGTCCCGGATCTCGGGGTAAAGCGAGCCGCCCATCGCCACGTTCACCTCCTGAAAACCGCGGCAAACGCCGAGGATCGGCAGGCCCGCCTCAACGCAGGCCCGGATCAGCGGCAGGGTCAGCGCATCGCGCGCCCGGTCGAAATCGCCGTGCGCCTCGGTCGCCGGCTCGCCGTATTCTTCGGGATGCACGTTGGGCCGCCCGCCGGTGAAGACGAAGCCGTGGCAGCAGCCCATCAAATCCTCGACCGAGTTCAATGCAGGGTCCGCCGCGATGATCAACGGAATGCCGTCCGCCACCTGCGCCACCGCATGGGTGTTGATCTCCCCCGCGGCGTGGACACGGTATTCGTCGTTGATCACGTGGGGATTGCTGATGATCCCGATGACGGGGCGCGGCATGACAGGCTCCTTTGCACTGGCGCCATGATATAGCCGAGCGCCCGCGCAGGGCCAAGCCGCAGCCCCGCACGGCGCGCTGTGCGCCGGCGCACCTGCCCGAAAATGCGCCTAAATCTCGGCCGTCAGACCCGCCGCCTCGATCGCAGCCTGCGCCGCGCCCGCATCCGCGTCCGAAGTATCGCCCGTCACGCCGACCGCGCCGATCACCGCGCCGCGGGCGTTCCGCACCAGCACCCCGCCCGGCACCGGGACCACCGCGCCGCCGTAGACACCGTTCACCGCGGCCATGAAGTAGGCCTGCTGCTCCGCCCGAGCCATCTGCGCGGTGCCGGCCATCCCCAGCATCACCGCGCCGTAGGCCTTGCCATGCGCGATGCCGTAGCGCCCTGGCGCCGCGCCATCGCTGCGCTCGAACGCGATGACGTGCCCGCCCGCGTCCAGCAAGATGCAGCTCAGCGGCTTGAGCCCCGCCTCGCGCCCGTGTTCCATCACCTTGCGAATAATCGTGCGCGCGCGGCGCAGTGAAATGGTCATTTGAAGCTCTCCTTATTCTCTGATGTCGCCCCGCTGCCGCCAGCCAAGGCATCGCATCCCCTTCACTTGGCGAAAAACAACTCCGGGGGGGTCCGAGGGGGGCAGCGCCCCCCTAGCGGTCGCGCCGCACACGCGGCGTGATAGTCCTAATGCGCCTTCGCCTCCGCCCGGGCCGCATGCAGCAGCGGCTCGGTATAGCCTGATGGCTGCACCCGGCCTTGCAGCACCAGATCGCGCGCAGCGCGGAAGGCCGGCCCGTCGAAGCCCGGCGCCATCGGCGTATAGCCCGCGTCGCCCGCGTTCTGCTCATCCACGACGGCGGCCATCTTGCGCAGGGCGGCGATCACCTGATCCTCGCTCACTACGCCGTGGTGCAGCCAATTGGCCAGCGCCTGGGCGGAGATGCGGCAGGTCGCGCGGTCCTCCATCAGGCCCACGCCCGCGAGGTCCGGCACCTTGGAGCAGCCGACGCCCTGATCGACCCAGCGCACCACGTAGCCGAGGATGCCTTGCGCGTTGTTCTCCAGCTCGTGCGTGATCTCCGCATCGGAAAAGTTACGTCCCGTAGCGACGGGGACGGTCAGCAGATCGTCCAGGCTGCCGCGCGGCCCGCCCGCGGCGATCTCTGCCTGGCGGGCGGCGACGTCAACGCGGTGGTAATGGACCGCGTGCAACGTCGCGGCGGTCGGGGACGGCACCCAGGCACAATTGGCGCCGGCTTGCGGGTGGCCGACCTTGGCCTCCAGCATCTCGCCCATACGGTCGGGCATGGCCCACATGCCCTTGCCGATCTGCGCCCGGCCCCGCAGCCCGCAGGCGAGGCCGATGTCGACGTTGCGGTCCTCGTAGGCGGCAATCCAAGGCGCGCCCTTCATCTCGCCCTTCGGCACCATCGGGCCGGCCTCCATCGCGGTGTGGATCTCGTCCCCCGTGCGGTCCAAGAATCCAGTATTGATGAAGGCGACCCGGTGCTTGGCCGCGCGGATACATTCGGCGAGGTTAGCAGAGGTCCGGCGCTCTTCGTCCATGATGCCCAGCTTCACGGTATGGCGCGGCAGGCCCAGCGTGTCCTCGACATGGCCGAAAATCGCATCCGACAGCGCGACCTCCTCCGGCCCGTGCATCTTGGGCTTGACCACATAGACCGATCCGGCGGGCGAGTTGCGGCGCGCGCCTTTTACGTCGTGGCAGGCGATCAGAACGGTCAGCATCGCGTCCATCAGCCCCTCGCCCACCTCCGCGCCGTCTGCGTCCAGGATCGCGGGCGTCGTCATCAGGTGCCCGACATTGCGAATCAGCATCAGGCTGCGGCACCGCACCGGCAGGTCCGAGCCATCGGGCGCGGTATAGGTGAAGTCGTTGAACAATTCCCGCGTGACCGCCTCCCCACCCTTCTGGAAAGTCGCGGTGAGATCGCCCTTCATCAGGCCCAGCCAATTGCGGTAGGCAGCGACCTTGTCCGCGGCGTCCACGGCGGCGACGCTGTCCTCGCAATCCATGATCGTGCTCAGCGCCGCCTCTAAGTTAACTGCCGCCAGGCCCGCGGGGTCGGAGGCGCCGATATCGGTCTCGCGGTTGACGAGCAGCTCGATCCCCAGCCCATTATGCGTGAGGAGGAACATCTCGTAACCCTCAGCCTCCGCCGAGCCTGCGAATTGCGCCGGATCGGCCAAAGGGATGCGCGTGTGCACGACGGGCGTTTGCCCCGTCGGCGCCTGCCTTTCGTTTAAGCCATCCGCGGCGCGGTGATCCTCCGTGTTGAGGTGCAGCCCGTAGAACACGCCGTCCTCGACGATATAGCCGACCAGCATGTCGTGGCTGCCCCGCTCCAGCGGCACTGCTTCATCGAGAAACGCCTTCGCCCAGGCGATCACGCGCTTGCCGCGCTCGGGATCGTAAGGACCCGCGGGCGGGCCGTCGCCCAGCGCATCGGTGCCGTAGAGCGCATCGTAAAGGTTCCCCCACCGCGCATTGGCCGCGTTCAGCGCAAAGCGCGCATTGGAAATCGGCACGACCAGCTGCGGACCGGCCACCTGCGCGATTTCAGGATCGACGCCTTCGGTCTCGATCTCGAAGGCCGGGCCTTTGGGGACGAGATAGCCGATCTCTTCCAGAAACGCTTTGTAGGCGTCCATATCCTGCGGCTGCCCGCGCCGCGCCAAGTGCCAAGCGTCGATCTGGTGCTGCAGCGCCAGCCGGTGCCGCAGCGCGTCCGCGATCTTTGGCCCCACCTCGGCCTGCAGCTTTGCCATCCCGGCCCAGAGAGCATCCGCCGTCACATCGAGGCCCGGCAGCACCTCCGCCTCGACGAATTCGGCCAGAACCTGGTCCACGTTAAGGCCAGCGCGGGTCACGTAGGTCATCGATCACTCCTCCCGGGTTTTCCCCGTTTTAGGAACGAAGTTTCCGATCGTAAACAGTATTGGTCACATTTTTTGACCAGTTTGGGCGTTATTCCGCGGGCGCCGGCTTTTTCGCCTTCTTGGCCTCATACTCCGCCCAGACATGCATACGCCCCTTCTGGCGCGCATCGGCGAGCCATAACTTTTTGCGAATGCCGGGCACTTCCAGATCGGCATAGGCTCCGCCCGAGAATTTCGGCCAGTCGATCGCCAGGCCCTGCTTGACCAATTCGGCAGACAGATCCCGCCCGTCGGGCAGAAAGCAGCGGGCGACGACGCGGTCGTGGGCGTCCCGTTCAAGAACCTGCGCCTCGATCATCTGTCCCTTGAACAAACGGACCATCGCCCATTTGGCCTTGTGTCCGTAGGGGTGCCCAATCTCCGGCGCGTCGACGTCGAAGAGACGAATTTCCGTTCCCGCGATACGGATGGAGTCGCCGTCGATCACCCAAGCTTTACCGTGCAGCGCTTGCTGCAAGGGTTTTGCGGGCGCCGGCGCGGGTGTGGCATCCGGTTTGTAAAGGCGGGTCGTATTTGGCCGTATCTTCGGCGACACCCGCCGAGAGGGCGGCCTGTATTGCGGCGGCCGCCCGCGCAATTTGCGCCTGATCCGGCGGGCTTTGCGTTCGATCTCAAGGTAAAAGACGTAGACGAGCACCGCTCCACCGAGCAGGAAAAACAAAGTTTCCAAAAGAAAATCCCCGACGTTTCAATGGCTTCACTAAGCCTGAACCGCGGCGATCTTTCAACCCTGAGGCGTACCTCGCGCGCGGCGGCAGCGGTCGGAGCAGTATTTGACCTCGTCCCAGACCTTCTCCCACTTCTTGCGCCAGGTGAACGGCAGGCCGCAGGTGGCGCAGGTTTTGGTGGGCAGATCGCCCTTCTTACGCATCTTACCCTTGGCCATCAGAACTCGAAGCTCCCCTGGCGGTCGTCCTTGCCGGCCCGCGCTTGCCGGCGCGCGCGGGCTTGGCCGGCGTCGCGGTCCTGGACGAAGTGGCGCTGGGGGTCTTTGCGGCTGGCGTGCTTTTCCACGACCCGCGCGGCCTCAGCCCGGAAGGCGCCGCCGCGGCGCACGGCCCAGATGCGGTCCCGGGCTTCGGCCGCAGCCGTTTTGACGTCGACGATCGGCGCGGGATAGGCGCGGTCCAAAAGGCCCGCCGCCCCGTCCCAGTCCCACGGGCTTTGCAGATGCTTCAGCGGCACGTCCGCCAATTCGGGGCACCAGCGGCGGGTAAAGATCCCCTCGGGATCCTGATCCAGCCCCTGCTTGACCGGGTTGTAGATGCGCACGGTGTTCATGCCCGTCGTGCCCGATTGCATCTGCGTCTGCGGCCAGTGAATGCCGGCCTCGAAATCGGTGAATTGCCGCGCGAGGTGCGGCGCGGTGCTGCGCCAATCGAGCCAAAGGTGATAGCTCGCCACCGCCATCAGCATGGAGCGCATGCGAAAGTTCATCCAGCCGCCCGCCGCCAGCATCCGCATGCAGGCATCGACGAAAGGCAGCCCGGTCTCGCCCTTTTCCCACGCGGTGCGGCGGGCCAGATCATCGCCGCGCATGCCCTCATAAGCCGAGTGAAGGCAGTTTTCCTCGAGCTGCGGCTCGTCCTCCAACTTCTGCATGAAGTGGTCGCGCCAGGCGAGGCGCGCCTGGAAAGATTTGAGCGATCCGCCCCACCCTTCTCGCGTGCCCTTGACCTCGCGCTGGCGGGCGGCGGTGGCCTGCGACGCCTCGCGGCCCGACAGCGTGCCCCAAGCCAGATGCGGCGACAGGCGCGAACAGGCCCATTCGCCCTCAAGCGGCGTGGACATGGCCGCGCGGTAGGTCCGGCCCCGTTCGGTCAGGAAAGAGCCCAGCAGCGACAGCGCCTGCCCCCGCCCGCCAGGCTGGCGCTGCGGGCAATGATCCTCTGCCACCAGCCGCGGCACGTTATCCGATGCCAATACCGGCCCGGGCGTCAGACCCTGCGGATCGACTTGCGGCTGGCGCAGAAAGGCATTGCGCTGCTGCGCCCAGCCATCCCGGCCCTGAAGGCGCCGCACGACGCCCGACCCGGCCAGCTCTTCCCAGGTCACGCCCGCATCGCGCGCCCACGCGGCCACCGCCCGGTCCCGCTGATAGGTCCAAGCGCTGCCCGTCTCCTCGTGGCTGACGAGGTGCCGGGCACCCGCCTCGGCCCGCACCGCCTCCAGCACTTGCACGGCATCGCCGACCCGCTCGACCAGGCTCAAGCCCAGCCCGGCCAATTGCCCGCGCAAATCGGCCAGACATTCCTGCACGAAATCCCACTGCCGGCCCGACACGTCCCGCTGCGCCCAAAATCCGGGCTCGTGGATGAACAGTGGTACCACAGACCCCAACGCCGCAGCGTGGGCCAGCGCGGGGTGATCCGCCGTTCGCAAATCGCGTTTGAACCAGACAATGACGCCCATATGGGGCGATATATATCGCCGCCGCGCGATGGGCAGGCCCTGTGACGTCCTGCTGCACGGGTCGGGAATTCCCCACTGGCTTTATCGCACCAAAACCGCCCTACTCCCGCCAACCCATTTCAAAACAGGTCATTTCCATGTTCACCCCCGCGCAATGGATCAAGCTGGCGACCAAGGTGGTCAAAGTCTACCGGGCCAGTTCCAAAATCGTCAAAGTTAGTGGCGCTGCAAAGAAAAATGGCAAAGAGCTCAAAGGCAAAGAGCTGATGAAAAGCCACCTGTCGGTCTTCGAGAATGCCAAACTCGCCGACGAGCTGAAGAAGGTCGAAGCCCAGCTCAAGCAATACGAAGAGCTGAACCGCCGCTTCGACGAATGGAAAGACCCCGACTACACCAAGTACGAAAAGGCCTGCCGCAAGGCCAAGCAATCGGGCAATGACAAGGCGTTCTTCAAGCATCTGCACGCTTTCGAAGGCGCGCTGCACAAACAGATCGATGCGTTGCGCAAGGCCATCCCCGACCTGCAAAAGCTCAAACCGCTGGCCAAGGCGGCGTTCGACAACCACAACCGCATGACTCTGGCCTGCCGCGAACTGGAGGCCGCGTTCAAGCTGATCACCAAGGTCGCGGTCCTCGGCCCATTCCAAAGCAAGATGGGTATCCTTTACCTGCAGTCCCGGGAGCTCACGAAGGCGCACAACGCCTGCCGGTCGGAATGCAAGCGGCTGATGGCGAATATCGATCGGATGATCGCGGACAGCAAAGCCTCCCTGCGCATGGCCAAGGACCAGGAAGACTTCATCGGATCGCAAGACTTCGAGGAATCCCTCGAATAGGCCCCGCGCCTTGAAGGGGCCGGGGCGCAGGGCTACCGTCGCCCAAACAGCGAGGATGCCCCATGCGCGACGCCGCCCCCCAGACGATCTACCTCAAGGATTACACGCCCTTTGGCTGGCGGCTGGAGGATGTGCACCTCACCTTCGATCTGGCCCCGTCGGCCACGCGCGTGACCTCGCGCATCCGCTTCGTGCCAACGGGGAAAGCGGACGCGCCGTTCTTTTTGCACGGCGAAGGGCTGTCCCTGCGCTGGGCCAAGATCGACGGGGAGGCTGTGCAGCCCAAGGAGGTCTCAGGCGGTCTGACCTGCGAGGTGCCCGCCGTTCCCTTCACCTGGGAGGCGGAGGTCCAGATCGACCCCAGCGCCAACACGGCCCTGGAGGGGCTGTACCTGTCGAACGGCATGTACTGCACCCAGTGCGAGGCCGAAGGTTTTCGCAAGATCACCTTCTACCCCGACCGCCCCGACGTGATGAGCACCTTCACTGTGCGCATCAACGGCCCGCACAAGACCCTGCTGAGCAACGGCAACCCGGTCGCCGAGGGCGAAGGCTGGGCCGAATGGCACGACCCCTGGCCCAAGCCCGCCTACCTCTTCGCCCTAGTCGCGGGCGAGCTGGTGGCGCACCGCGATACCTTTATGACGATGGAGGGCCGCAAGGTCGATCTGGCGCTCTACGTCCGGCCCGGCGACGAGGGCAAATGCGCCTTCGGAATGCAGGCCCTCAAGGACTCCATGAAATGGGACGAGGAGGTCTACGGCCGCGCCTATGACCTCGATGTCTTCAACATCGTCGCGGTGGACGATTTCAACATGGGCGCGATGGAGAATAAGGGCCTCAACATCTTCAACTCCGCCGCAGTCCTCGCCTCGCCCGAAACCTCGACCGACACCAATTTCGAGCGGATCGAGGCGATCATCGCCCACGAATACTTTCACAACTGGACCGGCAACCGCATCACCTGTCGAGATTGGTTCCAGCTGTGCCTCAAGGAAGGCCTGACCGTTTTCCGCGACGCCCAGTTCACCGCAGACATGCGCAGCGCGCCGGTCAAACGGATCAGCGACGTGATCGACCTGCGCGCGCGCCAATTCCCCGAAGACCAAGGCCCCCTCGCCCACCCCGTGCGCCCCGAGAGCTTTCAGGAGATCAACAACTTCTACACCGCGACCGTCTACGAGAAGGGTGCGGAGGTCATCGCGATGCTGCACCTTCTGGTCGGCCCCAAAGGCTACGCCGACGCGCTGCAACTCTACTTCGACCGGCACGACGGCGACGCCGCCACGATCGAAGACTGGCTGCAAGTGTTTGAGGATGCGACGGGCCGCGATCTGGCGCAGTTCAAACGCTGGTACAGCCAGGCCGGCACGCCGCACCTCACGGTGAGCGAAGAGTGGCGGGACGGCACCCTCTCGCTGACCTTCGCCCAGGACACCCCGCCCAGCGCGGCGAGCCCCGCCCCGGCGCCGCAGGTCATTCCCATCGCGCTCGGCCTCATCGGCCTGGACGGGGACGAGGTGATGGCGACGCAAGTGCTGGAGTTGACGGAAGCCAAACAGACCTTCGCCTTCCCGGGCCTCGCCGCGCGGCCGGTCCCGTCGATCCTGCGCGGCTTCTCCGCCCCTGTGGTCGTGGAGGCGCAGGTCGATCATGCGCATCTGCTGGCATTCGACACCGACCCCTTCAACCGGTGGGAGGCGGCGCGGACCCTCGCCAAATCCTCCCTCCTCGCCACGATCCGCAGCGGCACGGCGCCCGATGACGCCTATCTCACAGGCCTCGCCCGCGTGGTGCAGGACGACACGCTCGATCCCGCCTACCGCGCGCTAATGCTGGGCCTGCCGGGGCAGTCGGAACTCGCGGCCGCGCTGGCGCAGGGGGGCGACACGCCCGACCCCGACGCGATCTATACCGCCGTGCACGGCCTCAAAGACGCGCAAGCCGCCGCGCTCGGCGATGCCCTGCCCGCGCTCTACGACGCGCACCAGGTGGCCGAGCCCTACGCGCCGAACGCGGACCAGTCGGGGCGCCGCGCGCTCGGCAACGCGGCCCTGTCGCTGCTCACCCGTCGGGAAGGCGGCGCGCGCGCGCAGGCGCAATTCGACGGCGCGACGAACATGACCCAGCAGCTGAGCGCGTTGGCC
>JBCDFL010000049.1:0-18039 GCA_039178165.1 Pseudomonadota bacterium
GTCGAAGACAGCGCGCAGCGCATCATCCCGGCCGCGGACTACGCCCAGGTCGGCGCCCGGATCGTGCCGGAAGGCAGCTGGCCCACCGCGCCGCAGGACGCGCTGATCTTCGGCCTGAAGGAATTGCCCGAAGGGGATGCCCCCCTGCCCCACCGCCACATCATGTTCGGCCACGCTTTCAAGGGGCAGGCGGACGGGATCGCCCTGCTGCGCCGGTTGAAGGCGGGTGGGGGCGCTCTGCTGGACCTCGAATACCTTGTAGATCCAGAAGGCCGGCGAGTCGCCGCCTTCGGCTACTGGGCCGGCTTCGCTGGCGCAGCGGTGGCCTTGAAGTGCTGGGCGGCGCAGTCGCGCGGCGGCTTGGCCGGGCCGGTCACGGCCTATGACAGCTCGACCCACATGCTCGCGGATCTGCAGGCGGACCTACTGGGCGGGGGCACCCATCGGCCGACCGCGCTGATCATCGGCGCCCTTGGCCGCGTCGGCAAAGGCGCCGCCGATCTGTGCACCGCGATGGGGGTCGGCACGACCCGCTGGGATGTCGCCGAGACCGCTGGTGGCGGCCCCTTCCCGCAAGTGCTGGCGCACGACATTTTCTTCAATTGCGTGGTGGCCCGGCCCGGCACGCCGGTCTTCGTACCGCGCGCGGCGGGCGCAATGCCGCGCAAGCTCAGCGTGATCGGCGATATTGCGTGCGATCCCGGCAGCGATTTCAACCCGGTGCCCGTCTACGACGCGATTACCACGTGGGACGCGCCCGCCCGCCGCGTCCACGACACGCCTCCGCTCGACGTGACGGCGATCGACAATCTGCCGTCCCTTCTGCCCCTGGAAAGCTCGGACGATTTTGCGGAGCAACTGCTGCCGCATCTGGCCGCGCTGGACGGCGATGCAAGCGGCGTGTGGGCCAGAGCACGCGCAACGTTTGACACGCACGCGGGCCGCCTGACCTGAGCGCTTAGCTGAAGATGCGGTAGTAAAGCCAGTCCGGCAGAAACTGCGACCCGCGGAACAGCAGGGAGAAGAAGCCGGGAAAGCTCTTCTTGAAGGCGTCGGCGTTCATATGCTCGAACATCTCCCGCGCGGCCTGCTGCGGCTCCATGATGAAGGGCATCTTGAACTCGTTCTTGTCGGTCAAACGCGTCTTGATGAAGCCCGGGTTGCAGACCTGAACCCGCACGCCCGTCTTGCGCAGATCGGCATGCATGCACTCGGCCAGCGACATCGTCGCGGCCTTGGAGGCGGTATAGCCAATGGAGCCGGGCAGGCCCCGGAACCCTGTCAGGGACGAGGTGATGACGATATGCCCTGCGTCGCGTTTGACGAAATGCGGCACGACTTGACCCAGCACGCGCACAAAACCGGTGAAGTTGATATCCGCCATGGCGGTGGCCTGATCGGCGTCCCACTCCGTGGCCGCAAATGGCCAGTACACCCCGGCCAGAAGCACGACGCCGTCAACCTCTCCAATCGCGGCGGCGGCCTCTTTGACGCTGTCGTCGTCTGAGATGTCCATCGTCTGGACCCGGGCCTTGCCGGGCAAGCGGTCCGCCACCTCTTGCAAGCTCTCCTCGGACCTTGCGGAGAGGATCACTTCGGCCCCCGCGCGGCTCATAACCTCGGCCAGGGCAGCGCCCAAACCATCACTCGCACCGACCAGCCAATACTTTTTGCCGGTCCAGGTCACTTCCGTCATGCCGCGTCCTTCAATTCCTCTTGGCTTGCGGGACGCATCGTTGCAACCAATTCGGCGACTTGCACCCCATATTTGCGAAACTGCGAGCGATTTAGGATAGTTCCGTTTGGCGCGAGGTACATCCAGTCCACCACGTCCAAAAGATAGCCGCCCACGCTGTCCGGCAGCCGCAATTTGTAGGTCATTTGCACAGACGGCCCCGATTGTTTGCCGATCCCGTCGCCGACGACGTCGTCCGCCCGCATGACGATTCGCCCGTCATTGCTCATTTGTAAGTGCCACGCCCGGTCCTGGATCGACCCGTCGTCGTACCAAAAGCGTTCGATCATGCGGCCCTTGTCCCCCTCCCAGCTGCAATCGAACCGCGCGTGGAAACGGGAACTGACGCGCCCCGTCGGCCCGTAGATCATCCCTTCACAGACGACCGGCCCGTTGAGGTGCGTGCGCACATCGAACGCCTCCCCCGGCGCGGCGGCGTAGTCCGCGGGGCTCTGGGCCAGAAAACCGGCATAGCGGGTGCGGGCCCACGACGCGCTCAGGACCAGAACGGCGCCGATGGCGAGAAATAGAAAGACGTCCATAGCTTCAGCCCTCCTTCAGAGGTGTGGCGGCCAACAATACGATGGCAATCAGTTTCAATACGCACGGCACGCCGGCGTAGAGCAGCGACAAAAGGACCAGGGCCGTCTCTGGGCTGTCCCCGCCCGCCTGGAACCCCGCCGCCTCGAGCGCGGGCAGCAAAGTGACCGCCGCGAAGGCGAGTGTGAATTTCGACACGAACGACCAAAGGCCGAACCCTTCGGCCGCAGAGGGGGAGATCTTGGCCATGCGGGCTGCGAAGATCGCCGGGAGTAGGGTCAGATCGGCGCCGACCGCCGCACCGCATGCGACGCAAATCAACGTGAAAAGCAGCCAATCGCCCGAGCCGAGGACCAGAACGAAGGCAAACGACACGATGGCCAGCAACATAGCGGCCAGCAGTGTCCGCTTCGCGCCAAAGCGCTCCGCCAACCGCGACCAAACGGGCGCGGCCAGCGCGGCCGACAGGAAGAAGACCAGCAGCAGGGGCCCTTCCATGCCAGGGGCGTCCAGACGCGCCTCCACGAAAAACAGGAAAAGGGTCGAGGACACGGCCACCGGCGCGGCGTTCAGGAGGGCAATCAACAAAAGGCGCCGCGCCTGGCTGTCACCCAGAACAACGCCCAGGCCTGCGCCGGGCGGTGTGCCCGCGCTCGACCATTCGGTCTGCATCAAAAGGGACGCGATGACAGCCAGCAGGAAGAACCCGATGGCGAAGCCGACGAACTCCGCTTCCATCACGAGGGCCAGCGCGGTCGGGGCCACGGCGGCGGCACAGACGCCGAGCAAGGCGCCCGTCTCGCGCCAGCGGGCGAGGCGCAGATGCGCCCCCTCGCCCAGCCGTTCGGCCTTGATGACCCCTTGGGCGTAGAAATTGATCGTCAGGAAACTGAAGCTGGAGAAGACCAGCACCAGCATCACCGCAAACCACCACAGAGGCGCGAAAAGCGGCTCCACCGCGAAGAGGCCCAGCATACCCAGCGCCATCGTCGCCGCAGCGATCATCACGGCGGCTGCACGCTGGTCGCGGATGCGTTCGGACAGGCGGCCAAAGAGGGGGTCTTGGATCACATCCAGAAGTCGCAGGCCAAAAAGGACTGATCCCAACGCCGCCAGCGACACGCCGTATTCATCGACGTAGAATTTGGGCGCGTGGATATAGATCGGCAGCCCCGCCGCCGCGATCAGCGCGGCAAAGACGGCGTAGGCGCCAAGCCGGGGGGCAGCGACGTTGCTCACTGGCTGACCTCGGTCTGCGGCGGGGTCGGACGGCTGCGGAAGCGCGCGCCCTTCCACCACAGCTTGAGCGCCTGCCAGTGGATCAGTGCAAGCACCCGGCGCGAGCCAAAGGGCCGGCGCAGGAGCGCACGCAGGATGGAGCCATTCGACAGCGGTGCCCGCTGTCCCGTGAGTGTGGCGATCAGCCCGCCCTGCCCGCGCGAATAATCGATCCAGACGCCGATGCGGTCGCCCGTGAAGTCAAAGCGAAACTCGTACCCGCCCTCGACAGGCTGGAAGGGCGAAACGTGCATGATCTTGGTCGCCATCAGCCGGTCATCGGGCGCGATGGGTCGGTGATCGGCGTGGCGCACAAGGTAGGAGTGGCGGTCACCGTAGGTATTCGTCACCTCAGCGATCACGGCGATCAGCGCGTCATCGTCGCGCCGGCACAGCCAAAAGCTGACCGGGTTAAACACGTGGCCCAGCAGCTTGGGCTGGGCCAGCAGTTCGATCCGCGCGACGCCGGGCACCTGCCACTGGCGCAAGACGCCCCGCACCCAGGCCGCACCGATCCCCTGACCGGGCGCACCACCGTGGTCTTCGTCGTTGAGCGCCGCAATCGCCCGCCCGTTTCGCTTGAAGAGGCGCGGCAGGCGGGTCAGCGTCGCCTCGGCGTCCAGCAGCAGGTAGTCGACGGAGTAGCGGAAGGCGTTCTGCACGTCGCCCTTGCGACCGTGGAACGTCATCCCCGCGATGTGGTCCACATGGCTCATTGCGCGGCCACCTGCGCGGGGGCGAGACCCAATAGCCGGTCCACGACATCGTGGGCGCTGGAAAGACCGTCTTCGTGAAAGCCGTTCTTCATCCACGCGCCGCAGAACCATGTGTTGTCCCGCCCGTTCATCGCCGCGGCGGCCTTTTGCGCCTCCAGCGCGGCAAGGTCGTAGACCGGGTGGCGCAGGGTGACCTGGTCCCACATCAGATCCTCCCGGATGGTCCGCTTGGAATTGAGCGTGACAAAGAACTCCTCCCCCTTTGGCAGGGGCTGGAGGGAGTTCATCCAGTAGGTCAGGTCAATCCGGTCGCTCAGCGCGTTGCGGTCTTCGGTGTAGTTCCACGAGGACCAGACCTTGCGCCGCTTGGGCATGATCGCAGTGTCGGAATGCAGGACCACGTCGTTGGGCTGGTAAGCGACGGCGCCCAAAACCGCCCGCTCTTCGGGGCGGGGATCGGCCAGCATCGACAGCGTGTCGTCCGAATGGGTGGCAAAGATCACCTCGTCAAAGGCGGCCTCTGGCGCCCCCCAGGTCTTGACCAGCGCGCCGCCGGGTGTGCGGCTGACCGATTGCACCGGCGCCTTGAGGCGAATGTCGACGCCGCGGGCCAGCATGTCCGCCTCCAGCCGAGTGACGTATTCGATGCTGCCACCATCGACAGTGTACCATTGGTGCTGCCCAGTCGTGTTCAGCAGCGCGTGGTTGTCGAAGAATTGCATCATCGCGTGGGCGGGAAAATCCATGATCGCCTCTTTCGGCGTGGACCAGATCGCACCGGAGAAGGGCAGCAGGTAATAGTCGCGGAACCACGGCCCGGTGCCCATCTTGTCCAGAAACACGCCGATGGTCAGGTCAGGATTGGCCCGCGCAACCTCCAGCCCGTCGCGGTTGAAGCGCAGGATATCCCGGATCATCCGCACGTAGCGGGGATCGAGCGCGCGGCGCCGCTGCGCAAAGAGTGTGTCGAGGCTGCTGAGCGCGTATTCCAGCCGCCCCCCGTCGATGGAGGCGCCGAAGCTCATGTTCGAATTGGTTACCGGCACGTCGAGCGCGCCAAACATCTCGGCCAAGCGGGGATAGTTGGCGTAGTTGAAGACGATAAAACCGGTATCGACCGGCGCCTTGTTCGGCCCCGCAAGACGGGTGCGCGCATGACCGCCAAGGCGGTCCTCAGCCTCGTACAGAGTGACGTCATGGTGCTGGGCCAGAAGCCAGGCGGCCCCCATCCCGGAAATCCCGGCGCCGATCACGGCGATTGTCTTGCGGCCGTGGCCCGGTGTTTCGAATGGCATATGGCCGTCCTCGTCTTGCGGTCGTTCAAGTGTCAATACGGTCAGACACTTGGCTTGGATGAAAAAGACTGGAAATAGCGTGCGAAATTTCCCACAGTGAATCCGCGCGCACGATTTTCTTGCATCCCAGTGATCTGCATCGGTCCCATGGCCGTAACAGGCACATGTTGGCCAGAGACCAGATCGATCTCGCGGGCACTGACGTGTCGAAACAGCCCGTGCCCAGCGCGGGCGCGGGTGAGGTCGGTCGAAGGACGATGACGGACGACAAGGCGCATTGGGCCGCGCAGATTAAGCTGATCCGCGACGCGCAGGATCAAGCGGCGTTTGCGGCGCTCTACGGCCACTTCGCCCCACGGGTGAAGGGATTTTTGATGAAGTCGGGGGCGGATGCGTCCCTGGCAGAGGAATGTACACAGGAGGTCATGGCGACCGTTTGGCACAAGGCCCACATGTTTGATCCGGCGAAGGCGTCGGTGGCGACATGGATTTTCACGATCGCGCGGAACCGCAAGATCGATGTGCTGCGCAAAGCGCGGCGGCCGGAGCCAGAGGATCTGCCATGGGGGCCAGAGGAAGAGCCGGACCAGGCGGATGCCCTGGCCCTGCAAGAAGAAAGCGAAGCGCTCGGGCGTGCCCTGGCCGAACTGCCGGCCCCGCAACGCGAGCTCATTCAGAAGGCGTATTTCGGGGATTTGACCCACAGTGAAATCGCCGCACAAACGGGTCTGCCTTTGGGCACGATCAAGTCGAGGATACGGTTGGCGCTGGAACGGCTGCGCCACGCGTTGAAATGAAAGGGTGAGGTGCGATGCAGCGCCAGATTAACCACCACCTGACGGATGAGATCCTGATGGGCTATGCAGCGGGCAACTTGCCGGAGGCGTTCAATCTGATGGTCGCCGCGCATGTGTCGCTGTGTGATGAATGCCGCGCACGGCTGGCGAGCTACGAGGCGCTGGGCGGTGAAGTGCTTGAAATATCCGGCGGAAATACCGCTGTTCTGGATGCCGGCAGCCTGGAGGCAACGCTGGCTCTGATCGCAGGCGGGCCCGCCGAGCCGGCAACCCGTCCCGCGCGGAAAGACGGCGGCATCCTGCCCGGCCCGCTTCAGGATTACGTGGGTGCAGATTTGTCCGATGTCCGCTGGCGGCCCGTCGGCATGGGCGTCAAGCAAGCAATTTTGCCGACCGATGGCCAGGCCACGGCGCGACTGCTCTACATCCCTGCCGGTGCGGCGATGCCGGATCACGGCCACCAGGGGACCGAGATGACGATGGTCTTGCAGGGTGCGTTCCAAGACGGGGACGACTACTTTGGCCGCGGCGATGTGGAGGTCGCGGACAGCGATCTGCACCACACGCCCATCGCGGATATCCACGAAGACTGCATTTGTCTGGCCGTCACCGATGCGCCGCTGCGCTTCGACGGGCTTCTGCAAAAAGCGGTGCAGCGCTGGGCGCGCATCTAGTCCTTCGCGCGGCGCGGCCTTAGGCTGCGCCGCAAGACGAAAGGACACCCGCAATGAAATCAGCCATTGTGACCGGCGCCGCCCGCGGCATCGGCCTTGCCACAACCAAACGCCTGCTGAGCATGGGCTGGCGGGTGGCAATGGTCGATTATGACGAGGCCGAATTATCCAACGTCAGCAAGTCTTTGGACGATGTGCGCACCTTCGGCACAGATATCTCCGACCCCGCGCAAATCACGGCTCTCGCCACCGCTCTGGCGGATTGGGAGGGGATCGACGGGCTGGTGAACAATGCCGGCCTTGCGCGGTTCGGCCCGATGGATCAAATGGATCACACCACCTGGCGGGCGGTGATGGCGACGAACCTCGATGGCGCGTTTCTGATGACCCAAGCCTTTGTTCCTGCGCTCAAAAAAGCGCGAGGCGCGGTGGTTAACATCACCTCCATCTCGGGCCTGCGCGCCTCGACCCTGCGCGTGGCCTACGGCACGTCCAAGGCCGCGCTGGCCCACCTGACGCAGCAACAAGCTGTGGAGCTGGGCGAGCATGGCATCCGCGTCAACGCCGTCGCGCCCGGCCCCGTGCGCACGAAGCTGGCAATGGCCGTCCACACGCCTGAGATCATCGCCGCCTATCACGACGCGATCCCCCTCAACCGCTACGGCACCGAGGACGAATTGGCGCGGCCCATCGCCTTCCTGCTGTCCGAGGAGGCGAGCTACATCACCGGCCAAGTCCTCGCCGTGGATGGCGGATTCGAGGCGACGGGGATCGGATTGCCTGCCCTGCGGGGATAGGCGAGGTTTGCGCAAGTTGTACGGGACGGCGACGGCCTTTTCCCATCTTGTACGAAATAGCAGACACCAACACATCCCTGCCGCGCGCGATCTCGTGTCAACTCAGATTGACACGATCCCCCTTCACTTAGCGAAAAACAACTCAGCCGGCACCGGCCAAAGGCGTCACTCGGCGATGCGGGGAGGCGCCTCTTCCACCTCGAACTCGAAGCTTTCCAGCCGCGCGGCGCGCTTGCCGGCCCGCTCTGCCGCGACGCCGATCCCGTCAAGGTCTGCGCGGGCCTGGCGGAAATGGGTGTTCAGCTTCTCCACCCGCTCCACCACCAGTTCGACGTCCCGGTGGACCTGAGCCAGCGTGCGGCGGATGGCGCTGGCCTGTTCCTGCATCCGCGCGTCCTTGAGGATCGCGCGCATCGTGTTCAGCGTCGCCATGCAGGTCGTGGGGGAGACGATCCAAACCCGCGCCTCGAACGCCGCAGCGATCAGGGCGGGGAAGTTGGCGTGCAGCTCGGCGTAGACAGCTTCGGACGGCAGGAACATCAGCGCGCCGTCCGCCGTCTCCCCTTCCAGGATGTACTTGTCCGCGATGGCGCGGATGTGGCCCAGGACAGCCGTCTTCATCGCAGCGATTGCGGCGCGCAATTCGTGATCCGTCTCCGCCCGGCGCAGCGCCTCGTAGGCTTCCAGGGGAAACTTGCTGTCGATCACGATAGGCCCGGGCGGGTGCGGCAGGTGGATCAGCGCGTCAGCCCGTTTGCCGTTGCTCAGCGTTGCCTGCCAGGCATAGGCACCCGCTGGCAGGGCCTTGGACAGGATATCGCGCAGCTGGATCTCTCCGAACGCGCCGCGGGTCTGCTTGTTGCTGAGGATGTCCTGCAGGCTCAACACATCGCCCGACAGGCGCGTGATGTTGTCCTGGGCCTTGTCGATGGCGCGCAGACGCTCTTGCAATTGGGTCAATTGGCCCGTCGTGGCTTGCGTCTGGCCGTGCAGGGTGCCCTGCATCCGTTCCTGCATCTCCGCCAAGGTCCGCTGGGTGCGCAGGGCGTTGTCGGCCAGCCGGTCCTGCATCTGCTGCTGCACGGCGCCCAGCCGCGCCTCCACCGTCTGGGCCAGCTGGGCCTGGCCGTTCGTTGCGGTGTCGGAGACCATTTGCAACGCGGTGCGCAGCCCCTCCTGCCCCTGCGCCAGGCTGTGGGTGTATTGCGCCAGCTGCGCCATTTGGCCGGTCAGAGGCTCTGCTGCCTTAGAGGCCCGCGCCGCGGCGCGCAAAGCGGCGATGAGCAACGCGTAGAGCGCGACCAGCACCGCGGCACCGCCCAGAACCAGCGGATCCTCGAGGCTCATGTGCGGCCGAACAGGCGTTCGATGTCGCTGAGTTTCAGCTCCACGTAAGTCGGGCGCCCGTGGTTGCATTGGCCGGAATGGGGCGTCGCTTCCATCTCGCGCAAAAGGGCGTTCATCTCGTCCCCGCGCAGGCGGCGGCCGGAGCGGACGGATCCGTGGCAGGCCATGCGGCTGAGGATCGCGTCGATAGCGGCGCCCAGTCTGGCGGTGGAGCCTTGGTCGGTGATCTCGTCCAGAATGTCCGCGATTAGCGCTTTGCTGTCGACCTCGCCCAGAATGGCAGGAGTTTCACGCACGGCGATAGCGCCGCCGCCGAAGGGCTCGATCCCCAGACCCATGCGGGCCAGATCGTCTGTGTGGGCCAGCAGGCGGGCGCTGTCCTCGGGGCTAAGGTCGATGATATCGGGGATCAGAAGCGCCTGTGCGGGCACGCCCGCTTCGGCCATCTGAGCCTTCAGCTTTTCGTAGACCAGCCGTTCGTGCGCGGCGTGTTGGTCGACGATGACCATGCCGGTTTCCGTCTGCGCGATGATGTAATTCTCGAACACCTGGCCGCGGGCGGTGCCGAGGGGTAGGTCGGTGGTATCAGCCGCCTCGACCACAGGCGCGCTGTAGGCCGTTTGCGTTTCGGCAAAACCTGCGGACGGGAGCGGCGCGGGGCGGGAGGCCATGTCCATCTGGTAGACGCGCGGCTGCGCCGGCTCGGGCGTCATGGCGCCAAGGACACCGTCCGCGACTGTGGAGGAGGCGCGGTGGCCGGCGCCCGCCAGCGCGTGGCGGATGGCCGACACGATCAGGCCACGGGGCAGGCCCGGGTCGCGGAAGCGCACTTCGGATTTTGCGGGGTGTACGTTCACGTCGACAAGTTGCGGGTCGCAGTCGAGGAACAGGGCCGCCGCCGGGTGCCGTCCGGCGCTGAGCACGTCGCGGTAGGCGCCGCGCAGCGCGCCGGTCAGCAGCTTGTCCCGCACGGGCCGCCCGTTGACGAAGAGGTGCTGCTGCGTGGCCGCGCCGCGGGAATAGGTCGGCAGGGCGGCGTAGCCGGTGAGGTGCAAGCCCTCACGCTCCGCGTCGATGGGAACGGAATTGTCGGTGAAATCGCGGCCCATCGCGCGGGTCAGGCGGGCGCGCAGGGCGGTCATGGGATCGCCGGTTTCGGCCTCTGCCTCGAAGAGTGTGCGGGGGCTGTCGCCGCCGACATCGCGCAGGGTGAAGCGGATAAAGGGTTCGGCCATGGCGAGGCGCTTGACGACATCCGCGATGGCCTGGGCCTCCGCCCGGTCGGTGCGCATGAACTTGAGGCGCGCGGGCGTCGCGAAGAACAGATCGGTCAGCATGACGATGGTGCCGCCGCTCAGGGCGGCGGGGCGGACGGGGTCCTGCGTGCCGCCAGCGACACGGATCTCGTGCGCATCCGCGCCCTGCGGGCGGGAGGTGATCGACAGGCGCCCGACCGCGCCAAGGGACGGCAGCGCCTCCCCCCGGAAGCCGAAGGAATGGATGTTTAGCAAGTCCGTGCCGTCGATCTTGGAGGTCGCGTGGCGGCTGAGGGCGAGGGGCAGGTCGGCGCCATGGATGCCGCAGCCGTCGTCCGTCACGCGGATCAGCGTCTTGCCCCCGCCGGCATAGTCGATGCCGATGCGCGTTGCGCCCGCGTCGAGGGCGTTTTCCACCAGCTCTTTGACCGCAGAGGCCGGACGCTCCACCACTTCGCCCGCCGCGATGCGGTTGATGGCCGCCTCGCCGAGTTGCCGTATGACGGGCTGGTTTATGTTGGGGGCGTCCTTGGGCATGACGCTAGATGTAGCATGGGGGTGCGGGATTCGGGAAGGGTGGTTAAGGCAGTGTTCTTGTCTTGCTTAGCACAGGCCTCCGAAAGGAGGCCGACACGCGGACCGCCCCCCTGCGGTCAGCGTGTTCCACGCCGCCCGCGCGGTCCGCTTGAGCTGAGCATTTAACGTGCCGCCCGATACCACGCGACAATCGCCTCGCGCTCTGCCGGCTCGATGTAGCTGACATTTGCGGGGGGCATGGCGTGGCTGACGCCCGCCTGGAGGTAGATATCGTAGGCGTGGCGTGTGGTTTGGGCCTCGGTCTGCAGGACCACACCCTTGGGCGGCCAGTGGAGACCCGGCCAGGCGGGCTCTTCCGCGTGGCACATCACGCAGCGCGTGACCATGATCTGGTGCACCTCGGCAAAGCCGTCCGCTTGGCTGAACCGCGCAATCTCCGCCGGCGCAGTGCGGAACATCGGCGCGGTGGAGAGCCACGCGATGATCAGGAACAGGACCACCGTCGCGCCCCAGGTCCAGTAGGGATGCCCACCCCGCGCGTGTCGGGTGTTGAACCAGTGGCGGATCGTGACCCCCATCAGGAAGACCAGCGCGGCGATAATCCAATTGGCCGACGAGGCGAAGGCCAGCGGGTAGTGGTTCGACAGCATCAGGAAGAGCACGGGCAGCGTTAGGTAGTTGTTGTGGGTGCTGCGTTGTTTCGCGATCTTTCCGTATTTCGCATCCGGCGTGCGGCCCGCCACCAAGTCGGCGACGACGATCTTCTGGTTCGGGATGATGATGGCGAAGACATTCGCGCTCATGATCGTGGCGGTGAACGCGCCGAGGTGTAGCAGCGCCGCGCGGCCCGTGAAGACCTGGGCGTAGAAGTAGCTCATCCCCACCAGCACCGCGAAGAGGGCGATCATCAGCATCGTCTGGTCGTAATCTACGAACCATTTGCACAGCTGGTTGTAGGCCAGCCAGCCGAACCCCAGCGACGCGACAGAGATCAGGATCGCCTGCGCGCGGGTGAGGTCCGCGATGGCCGGGTCGATCAGGTAGTAGTCCGCGCCCAGGTAGTAGACGATGGCCAGCAAGGCGAAGCCCGACAGCCACGTCGCGTAGCTTTCCCATTTGAACCACGTCAGGTGGTCCGGCATGTTTTCGGGCGCCACGAGGTACTTTTGGATGTGGTAGAAGCCGCCGCCGTGGACCTGCCATTCTTCACCGTCGGCGGGGCCGTCGATGTCGCGGTTAAGCCCCAGATCCAGCGCGATGAAGTAGAAGGACGAACCGATCCAGGCGATGGCCGTGATGACGTGCAACCAACGGACGGCGAATTCGGCCCAGGACCACAGGACGGCCAGATCGTACATCTAGCCCGCGCGCCTTGCTGCTTTGCCGTGCCCTGTTCGGCGCATGCTACCCCTCAGTTGGGGCCTTGCATGTCGTAGCGCAATTCGGTCGCTTTGCCCCGGAACACTGTGTACGCGAGCACGGTATATCCCGCAATCATCGGCATCACGATGACGGTGCCGACGAGGATGATCATCAGGCTTTCGGGGGCAGAGGCTGCCTCATAAATGGTCAGCTGGTCGGGGACGACGTAGGGATAGAAGCTGTAGGCCAGCCCGAAGAAGGCCGCCACGAACATCGCGATCGTCGCGACGAAGGGGAACCAGGCAAAGCTGTCGTCCTTCTGCGGCAGATAGCGGAGCGAGAGCCAGGTGATCCAGATCAGCCCAGCCATAACGACGGGCATCGGCGCCAGCAGGACGATTTCGGGCCAGGAGAACCACTTGTCGAAGATGCGCGGGCTGACGAGCGGCGAGACGATGGACACCGCACCGATGCCAAGCAGGATGCCCCAAATACCGCCCTTGGCCCAGGCGACGGCCTTGCGCTGTAGCTCGGCCTCCGTCTTGAGGATCAGCCAGGTGGCGCCGATGAAGCTGTAGCCGACGGTCAGGAAGACCGCGCAGACGGTGGCGAAGCCGAGGCTGAGCCAGCTTTGGTCGAGCCCCATGATGTAGATGCCGAGCATGAAGCCCTGGCTGAGTGACGTCATCAAGGACCCAATCCAGAAGGCGGCATCCCACATGCCCTTTTGTGGCAACGGCGCTTTGACCCGAAACTCGAAGGCGACACCGCGCAGGATAAGGCCGATCAGCATGACGAAGACGGGCAGGTAGAGCGCCGTAAGAATTGTGCCGTGCGCCTGCGGGAAGGCGACGAGCAGGATGCCGACGGCCAGAACCAACCATGTCTCGTTCGCGTCCCAGAACGGGCCGATGGAGGCGATCATGTTGTCCTTCTCGTGCGCCTCAGCGAAGGGGAAAAGGACACCGACGCCCAAATCGAACCCGTCGAGGATCACGTAGATCAGGATCGACAGGCCCATGAGGCTTGCAAAAGTAAGCGGCAGCCAGATTGCGGGGTCGGTGAGGTCCTGCATGGCGCCTACTCCGCCGCGACTTGCTGGGCGATGGCCTGACCAGACAGGGGCACGCGCGGGCGGGGCGTGTCACCCGACGCAGCCTTCCGCGCCAGGTAGAACAGCACGCCCACGTAAGCTGCGAGCAGCAGCGCGTAGATGGCGAGGTAGACGCCCAGCGTGGTGCCGACGAAGGGCGCGGGCACATCGGCCACCGCCATTTCGGTCGTCAACACGCCGTTCACGAGCCAGGGCTGACGGCCAATTTCGGTCGTGTACCAGCCCGCCAGCGTCGCCACCCAGCCGGAAAAGGCCATGGGCACGAAGGCGTAGTACATCACAGTTGGCACGCCGTCTGGCCCGCGCCGTTTGCGCAGCATGAAGAACGCTGCCACCCAGGACATCAGCAGCATGGCAAAGCCGGTGCCCACCATGACCCGGAAACTCCAGAAGACAGGGGCGACGGGCGGGTGTTTGACGGTGCCGTCTTCGGCCACGAAATCGTTCAGACCGGGCACGACACCTTCGGCTTTGTGCTTGAGGATGATGGAGGCCATGTTGGGGATGCCGACCTCGTAGCTGTTGCTCCGCGTCTCTTCGTCCGGGATGGCGAAGAGCAGCAGGGGCACGTTGCTTTGGGTTTCCCAATTGCCTTCCATCGCGGCGACCTTCGCGGGCTGATGCTCCAGCGTGTTGAGGCCGTGCATGTCGCCCATGAAGATCTGGACCGGGATCAGGATCGCGGCCAGGCCCACGCCCGTCTTCAGCGTCGCACGGACGGAGGCGCTGCGGTCGTTCAGCAGCCAGCGGAAGGCCGAGAGACCCATGATCAGGAAGGCCACCGTCAAACCGGAGGCGAGCAGCATGTGCGCCAGGCGGTAGGGCATCGACGGGTTGAAGATGATCGCCATCCAGTCGGTGGCGAAGGCGACGCCTTCACGCATCTCGAATCCCGCCGGCGTGTGCATCCAGCTATTCAGGACCAGGATCCAGAACGCCGACATCGTCGTGCCGAAGGCAACAAGGAAGGTCGACAGGGTGTGCAACCAGCCCGGCACGCGGGACGCGCCGAAGAGCATGATGCCGAGGAACACCGCCTCGAGGAAAAACGCGGTCATCACCTCGTAGGCCAGCAGCGGGCCGGCGATGTTGCCGACGGTTTCCATGAAGCCCGGCCAGTTGGTGCCGAATTGGAACGACATGGTGATGCCCGACACGACGCCCATGGCGAAGCTGAGGGCAAAGACCTTTACCCATAAGCCGTACGCGTCCATCCACTTCCGGTCGCCCGTCGCGTTAAAGCGCAGCTTGAAGAACAGCAGCACCCAGCCGAGTGCGATGGTGATCGTCGGGAAGAGAATGTGGAACGAGATGTTCGCGCCAAACTGAATGCGGGACAGCAGAAGTGTGTCCATCATGACGATTTCCCCGGGTTTAACCTTGCGTTGAGCCTTACATAGGCGCGCTGCAGTAGAGGTCAGCGGGGGTGCGACAGGGTGGCCGCGCTGCAGTGCGGCGCGTTTTGTCGCGGGGGGGGTTGGCTAGGTGAGGTGGCAATCCGAGGGGTCGTAGACATGCCGCCCGGTCGCCGAGGGCCGCGCGCGTTTCAGCGCCCAGACCCGGCGCACATCGTCCATATCGGCCTGCGGATTATCGGCCAGGAAGTCGCGGGTGTACTGGTTGAACTGGTTGCCCGGTGCGATTTTGGTCTTGCCGCCATTCGCCGCCGTGCGGGCCGCGATGGCGCGGTACTCCGCGCAGGCATCGGCCAGGGTTTTGCCGGTATTGGCCCGCAGCCAGGCCATGAATTCGATGTTGAAGGCAAAGCTCGGCCCGATCCGCGCGGTGAAGTAGCGCCTCACGTTCTGGGTGTTCTTGTAGCTGTCGGTGAGTGGCGTGTCGTCCGTCAGGATCGCACTGTGCCAGTCGAAGGCGGAGGTGCGCTTGACCCGTTTGGGCGCTTGGCGCTGCCCGGTGTCGAGGAAGTGGGCGATGCGATCGAGGATCTCGAACTTCACGCCGGCCTGGCTAAGGCCGAGGGTACGGGCGTGATCCGAAAGCTCGGCGCGGAGCCAGTACCAGCGCTTGAGCTCGGCGCCGGTGGTGATTTGGTCGATGCGGGGGCGTGTTTCCGTCATGGGCCATCCCTACCGCCGGGGCATGTCAGGGACTGGCAGGAGGGCGGTGCGCAATGAATGCACACCCTACGGGCCATGATGGGTCAGTCGGGCTGTAGGATGGGCAATTTGCCCATCGATTGTCAGGCCGCCTGCAGACCCGCCTCGACGCTGGCGATGACGGTATTGACCTCATCTTCGGTGATGATGAGGGGCGGAGACATTAGAAGGTTGTTGCCGCCGACGCGGACCATCGTGCCCGCCTCCCACGTGGCCTTATGAATACGGGCGACGGTCGCGGCGTCCATGGGGGTCTTGGCGGCGCGGTCGCTGACCAGCTCGACGCCGGTCATCAGGCCCTGGCCCCCGCGCACGTCGCCGATGATGTCGTATTTGTCCTGGAGCGCCTTCATTCCCTCGTAGAGCTGCGTGCCGCGCGGGCCGGCGTTGGATTTGGTGTCGAGGCGGAGCGTTTCGCTAAGGCACGCGATGACAGCCGCCGCGCCGACCGGGTGCGCGGAGTAGGTGTAGCCGTGGAAGATGGCGCCGGCCTCGTCGGAGGACTCAAACACCTCGGCCACTATGCCAGACAGGAGGCATGCGCCGACGGGGAAGTAGGCGGAGGTGATGCCTTTGGCGCAGCACATCATGTCTGGCTGAACGCCCCAGTGGCGGGAGCCGGACCAATCGCCGGTGCGGCCGAAGCCGCAGATGACCTCGTCCGCGATCATCAGGATGCCGTGGCGGTCGCAGATGTCGCGCATAAGGGGCATGAAGCTCTCGTGCGGGACGATGACGCCGCCGGCGCCCTGGATCGGCTCCATGATGAAGGCGGCGATGGTGCCGGGGCCTTGGAACTGGATCTCGTCCTCCATCGCGGCGGCGATGTTCTGGGCGAGCTTTTCGGGGTCCGTCTCATTGAAAGGGTTCCGGTAGGTGTAGGGCGACGGTAGGTGATGGCAGCCGGGCAGCAGCGGCTCGTAGGCGGTGCGGAAGCGGATGTTGCCGTTCACCGAGGCGCCGCCGAAATGGGTGCCGTGGTAGCCTTTCTTGAGGCTGAGGTACTTGATCCGCCCCGGCTCGCCCCGCAGGCGGTGGTACTGGCGGGCGAGGCGCAGGGCGGTCTCCACGGCGTCGGAGCCGCCGGAGGTGAAGAAGACACGCTCCATCCCGTCTTCGGCAAAGAACTCGCGGACGGCGTAGGAGGCTTCGATCGCAGCCGGGTTCGAGGTGCCGAAGAAGGATGAGTAGTAGGGCAGGTCCTGCATTTGGGCCGCGCAGGCGTCTTTGATGGCTTGGTTGGAGTAGCCGAGGTTCACGCACCAGAGGCCGCCGACCGCGTCGATGGCGGCGTGGCCGTCGATGTCTTCGATGGTTGACCCATAAGCCTTGGAGATGATGACCGGCGGCGTGTCCTTGGCGGCGCCGGGATGGCCCATCGGGTGCCACATGTGCTGGGCGTTGTTGGCGCGCAGGAAGTTGTCGTCTTTCATCGGGGCGTCCTCCTTTGGCTTTTAGGATATTGGGCCTGAAGGGCGTGTCTTTGGCAAGTGATGGTTTGGTTCAATAAGGGCGGCGCGGGTCCGCGGGGTGGCGCGCATCGCGCCGCCCCATGGGGGCGGACCGGCGCGGCCCGTCGTGCCGACGGGCGAGTTTCTGAGCGCCAAGAGACTTGCACAAAGATTGGGCTTTGCGCACAGTTTGATGTCGCTCGGCTGTGCTGAGCATTTGCCCTCCTCGCGTGGGCGCCTACCGTCCGCGGGTCAAAACACGGGAGAGATGTCATGCTGAAACACACCATCGCCGCGCTGGCTGCGGCGGGCGCGCTGGCCACCGGGGCGTGGGCCGAGACGGACGTGCCCTTTGCCCTTGACTGGAAGTTCGAAGGCCCCGCCGCCCCTTACTTTGCCGCCATCGACAATGGCCACTTTGAGGCCGCTGATCTGAGCGTTGAAATCTCCGCCGGCCAAGGCTCGCTCGACGCGATCCCGAAAGTCGCGACAGGCGCGTTTCCGATGGGCTTTGCGGACATCAACTCCCTCGTCAAATTCCTGGACCAAAACCCCGGCGCGCCGGTGACGGCAGTGATGATGGTCTATGACAAGCCGCCCTTTGCCATCGTCGGCCGCAAGTCGCTGGGCGTGTCCGAGCCCAAGGACCTCGAAGGCCGCGTGCTGGGCGCGCCGCCGCCCGATGGCGCCTGGGCGCAGTTCCCGGCCTTTGCCTCCGCCAACGATCTGGACGTGAGCAAGATCACCGTGGAGCCCGTGGGCTTCCCCACGCGCGAGCCGATGCTGGCCGAGGGCAACGTGGCCGCAGTGACAGGCTTTAGCTTCTCGTCCTTCCTGAACCTGGTGCGCCTGGGCGTGCCGGAAGACGACATCTCGACCATCCTGATGGCCGATTACGGCCTGCAGCTCTATGGCAACGCGATCATCGTGAACACCGACTTTGCCGAGGCGAACCCAGAGGTCGTGACCGGCTTTCTGACCGCTGTGGCGGCGGGCTGGAAAGACGCGATTGCCGACCCCGAA
>JBCDFL010000050.1:0-17841 GCA_039178165.1 Pseudomonadota bacterium
CGCGGCGAGCAGCCATCGGCGCCGCCACTCAACCCTCTGAAACAAGATGCCCACTCGCGCCAACCCCTCCGCGCCCAGTTCACCGCATATGATGGACAATCTGCCGATCACCAAACGCCTCCGTAGGGTGCGCATTCATTGCGCACCGCGACCGAGCCAGCGCGCCCCGCTCTCACCACAACCCAAACATCTGAAACACAATGCCCAGCACCGCAAAGCCGCCGGCGCCCAGGCCCCAGGTCTCGCGCCAGATACGGTTTAGGCTGCGCCGGCCCGTAGCGTAGAGCCCCAGCCAGATCGCTCCGCAGAAGAGCGCGCAGGCATAGGCTGCCTGCGCCATCAGGCCGGCGCCCGTTTGGTCAGGCCCAGCTTGGCGCGCACTTCGCCGGGGCCAATGACCCGCGCGCCCATCCCCTCGATGATGCCCACGGCCCGCTCGACCAGCTGATAATTCTCCGCCAGGACGCCTTTCTCCAGCCACAGATTGTCCTCCAGGCCCACACGCACGTTGCCTCCGGCCAGCACGGCAGCGGCGACATAGGCCATTTGGTTGCGGCCCAGCGCAAAGGCGCTAAAGGTCCAATCGTCCGGCACGTTGTTCACCATGGCTATAAAGGTGTTCAGATCATCCGGCGCCCCCCAGGGCACCCCCATGCAAAGCTGCACCAACGCGGGCGCCTCCAACACCCCATCCGCGACCAGCTGCTTGGCGTACCAAAGATGGCCGGTGTCGAAGGCCTCGATCTCCGGCTTGACGCCCATCTCGGTCATCATGCGGCCCATCGCCGTCAGCATACCCGGCGTGTTGGTCATCACATAATCGGCCTCGGCGAAGTTCATCGTCCCGCAATCGAGGGTGCAAATCTCCGGCCGGCATTCAGCGATATGTGCCACCCGCTCGGAGGCGCCGATCATGTCCGTGCCATCCGTCAGCGGCAGCGGCGCCTCCACGCCGCCAAAGACCATGTCACCGCCCATCCCCGCCGTCAGGTTCAGAACGACATCGGTCTCGGAGTCCCTGATCCGCTCCGTCACCTCGCGGTAGAGCGCCAGATCTCGGCTCGGCGCGCCCGTCTCAGGGTCCCGCACATGGCAATGCACCACCGCCGCGCCCGCCTTGGCCGCCGCAATCGCGCTGTCCGCAATCTGCGCGGGACTGCGGGGCACGTGCGGGCTGCGGTCCTGCGTGCCGCCGGAGCCGGTGACGGCGCAGGTGATAAAGACCTCTTTATTCATGGTCAGCGGCATGGGCGTCCTCCTCTTTGCGCAAGTCGTCGCAAACCCGCCGCGCCGCCGCCACCCCGAAAACGACCTCGGGCTCCGCGCACCGACCCCGGTGCTTCACTTGGCCAAAAACAACTCCCCCACTCGCGCATCGCTTCGGGATACGCTGCCGGGCCACGCGCGCATTGCGCGCTGGCCAGAGAGTTTGAGGGGGCGCGCAGCCCCCTCATCACCCAAAATAGATCGCGTGCGCCGCAGGCGCCCCTTCGGATCGCTCTGCCCTCAGTACGGCATTGGGTGCGCCCGGTGTGCCCCGTCGATCTCTTGCAGCACCGCATCAGACAGCGTCACCTCACTGGCCCCCAAAGCCACCTCGAGCTGCTCCATCGTCGTCGCGCCGAAAATCACGGAGCCCATGAACGGGCGCCCCGCACACCAGGCCAGCGCCATTTGCGACGGGTCGAGGCCGTGCTTTCGCGCGATGTCCAGATAGGCGGCCACCGCGGCAAAGGCGCGGTCTGTCTTGCGCCCGCCCATCTCGGGGCTCAGCGACATGCGGCTCGCCTCCGGCACGGCGCCGCCTTGGTATTTGCCCGTCAGCAGCCCCGCGGCCAGGGGAGAGAAGGCCAGAAGGCCCACATCCTCGTTCACCCCCAACTCCGCCATGTCGGTGTCGTAAAGCCGGCACAGAAGGGAATACTCGTTCTGCACGGAAGCCACCCGCGGCCCGCCGACCCGGCCCGCCGCCGCCAGCCATTGCCCCGTGCCCCATGCGCTTTCGTTGCTCAGGCCAAAGGCGCGGATCGTGCCGCGCTGCACTTCCGCCTCCAGCGCGCCGAGGCACTCTTCCATGTTTGCGATGACGTCGCCCGGCACCTGGCCAGAGGGGTCGTAGGTCCAATTCTGCCGGAACATGTAGCTGCCGCGGTTGGGCCAGTGGAATTGGTAGAGGTCGATGTAATCCGTCTGCAGCCGCTTCAGCGAGCCTTCGATGGTCGCCGGAATGATCGCGGCGGTGATTGGCGCGCCGTCCCGCACGGCTTTCAGGCCCGCGCCGGAATGCTTGGTGGCGAGGATCATATCGCTGCGACGGCTGGTGGCCGCGAACCACTGGCCGATGATCTCTTCGGTGCGCCCGATCGTCTCCGCACTGACGGGATTGACCGGATACATCTCTGCGGTGTCGACGAAGTTGATGCCGGCCTCCAGCGCGCGGTCTATTTGCGCGTGGCCCTCTTGGGCTGTGTTCTGCGTTCCCCAAGTCATTGATCCCAAGCAATATTCGGACACCATCATATCTGTGCGGCCCAGCCGGTTCATCTTCATGCTGTCTCTCCTCGTGCTGGCGGGCAGCCTAGCGTGCAGGCGCGGGGGCGCAAGATTGGGGTTGAGAACAAATATAGAACATACTAGCTTTCGACCATGTCCAACGCCCTTCTGTCCCGCGCCCCCGCGCGCACCGCGCCGACGCTGCCCCTGGTCCCGAACGGGCCGGAGATTGCTCTGGGCCGCGTGCACGAGGCCTGCGGGCCGGCGCGGCGGAGCCTGGCCCTGTGGCTAGCAGCGCAGACCAGCGGGCCGGTCCTATGGATCGCCCCCGCTTGGGAGGCCGAAGCGCTGAACCCTTGCGGCGTCGTGCCCTTCATCGACCCCGCGCGGCTGATCTTCGTCAGCCCGCGGCGGGCCGAGGATGTGCTTTGGTCGATGGAGGAGACGCTGCGCGCCGGCATCGTGCCCCTGGCCGTCGCGGATCTGCCGGGCCTGCCGACCCTGACCCAGGTCCGGCGCATGCACCTAGCGGCGGAGGCGAGCGGCACCGCGCCCCTGGGCCTGCTGCTGACGCCGGGCCCCGCGGGCGGCGCACCAGGCGTGGAAAGCCGCTGGCATCTGAGCCCCACCCATGCCGGAGGCCGCAGCGCCTGGCGGCTGGACCGGTTGCGCGCGCGCACCGCGCCGGTGAAGTCCTGGCACCTGACCCGCGGCCCCGGCCAGCCCCTGCCCCACATTGCGCCGCAGACGGCAAACGCCTAAGCGGCCCCGCAGCGCACGACACTGTCATCGGACTTGCGCGCGCGCACCGCTACCTTTGGCCCTATGCACCGCCGCACGTTCATCCTCAGCGCCCTCGCCGCGCTTGCGCCCGGACGCGCCCTCACCGCGCCGCAGCGCTACCGCGTCGTACCGGGCGGCGCGCGCATCGCCTACATCTTCGACCTCCAAGGCGCGCAGATCACCGGCACAGCCCCCATCAAAACCGCCGATCTGAACATCGATCCGGGCAACCTGACCGCCTCGACCGCAGATGTGCGCGCCGATCTGACCCGCGCGCGCACCGGACTGATCTTCGCCACCGAAGCGCTCAAATCCGCTTCCGTCCTCGACGTGGCGCGCCACCCCGAGGCGCGCTTCGTCTCCACCGCCGTGCGGCTTGGCCCCGGTGGGCGCATCTCCAGCGGCGCCGCGCTGGAGGGCCGGCTGACCCTGCGCGGCGTCACCCAAAACATACGCTTCGATGCGGGCCTCTTTCGCCCGCCGGGCAGCGCGCCGGACGATCTGAGTGCGCTTCAGGTCCGCCTGCGCGGGGCCGTCCGGCGCGCAGACTTCGACGCCACCGGCTATGCGGGGCTGGTCGCCGACCGCGTCGGCATCGACATCACCGCAGACATCCGCGCGGATTAGCGCCCAAGCCGCGCCCGAAATCGACGCCGCCCTGTCGCCCTCCGGGCTAGACGTGCGGCGCGCGCCGAGGCTACGTGCCCCCATGCGCACGCTCGTCTCCTTCGCTGCCCTCTTCCTATCCGTCGCGCTGCTGCAGCTGAGCTCCGGCGCGCTTGGCCCGCTCGACGCGCTGTCGGGGCTGGCCGAAGGGTTCAGCCGCCAGCAGATCGGCCTCCTGGGCTCCGCCCATTTCCTGGGTTTCTTCATCGGCTGTTGGTGGGCGCCGCGTCTGATGGGTTCGGTCGGGCATTCGCGGGCCTTTGCCGCCTTCACCGCCGCCGGCGCGATCGGGCTGCTGGCGCATATGCTGATCGTCGACGCCTATGCCTGGGCGGTGATGCGCATCGCATCGGGCCTGTGCGTTGCAGGCTGCTACACGGTGATCGAGGCGTGGCTACAATCGAAGGTCACCAACGCCACGCGCGGGCGCACGATGGGCGCCTACCGACTGGTCGACATGAGCGCATCGCTCGCCGCGCAGTTGATGATCGGGCTGCTCGAGCCAGCCAGCTACATCTCCTACACCCTCTTGGCCATCATTTGCTGCGCCGCGCTGCTGCCGCTGACCCTGACCACCGCGCGCCAGCCCGAGACACCGGACGCCCCGCGCCTGCGCCCGCGTCTGGCGTTGAGCCGATCGCCGCTGGCGGCCGCCGGTGTAATCGTCGCGGCCCTCTCCGCGGCATCGTTCCGCATGGTCGGCCCGATCTATGGGGACGAGATTGGCCTGACCGCCGCGCAGATCGGCTGGTTCCTGGCGGCCTTCGTGCTGGGCGGCGCGGTGGCGCAATATCCCGTCGGCTGGCTGGCGGACAGATACGACCGCCGCACCGTGCTGATCTGGCTGTCCGCCGCGGCAACGGCGAGCTGTGCAGTGACCATTCTGAGCGGGGGCGCGGGCCTCATGGGCGTGATGCTGACGGCGGGCCTGTTTGGCATGACCAGCTTTCCAATCTACTCCGTCGCCGCCGCACACGCCCATGATTTCGCCAGCCCCGAAGAGCGGGTGGAGCTGTCGGCGGCGCTCATGTTCTTCTTCGCGCTTGGCGCCATCGCGGCGCCGCTTCTGGCCTCGGCACTCATCGACCTGTTTGGCCCGCCCGCCCTCTTTGCGATGATCGCGGTGGGCCATGTCGCGTTGATCGCATTCGGCCTGACCCGAATGCTGGCCCGCGCTGCGCCGGTGGAGCGGACGCGCTACGTCTGGGCGCCGCGCACGTCGTTCATCATCGGCTGGATGACCGGGCGCAGCCGCGACGGCGACTGACGGCTTTTCACCCTGCCGCCCCGGTGCTAGGCACGCGCCAGACCTTTCGGAGCGTCCTATGACCCGCCATCTGATCACCTCCGCCCTGCCCTATATCAATGGGGTAAAGCACTTGGGCACGCTGATCGGCAGCCAGTTGCCCGCCGACCTCTACGCCCGCTATCTGCGGGCGCGCGGCCACGAGGTGCTATTCCTGTGCGCCACAGACGAGCACGGCGCCCCGGCCGAATTAGCCGCTGCCAAAGCCGGGATGGAGGTCGCCGCCTATTGCAAGGACATGCACGCCACTCAGGCCGCGTTGGCGGACGGGTTTCGGCTGTCCTTCGACCATTACGGCCGCTCCTCCTCGTCTCACAACCACGCGCTGACCCAGCACTTCGCGGGCCGGCTGGCCGATGCCGGCCTGATCCGCGAGGTCACCGAAAGCCAAGTCTACAGCCACGCGGACGGGCGGTTCCTGCCGGACCGTTATATCGAGGGCACCTGTCCCAATTGCGGTTACGACCGTGCGCGCGGGGACCAGTGCGAGAATTGCACCAAGCTACTCGACCCGGTTGATCTGATCGAACCGCGTTCCGCGCTGTCGGGCTCGACAGACCTAGAGGTGCGCGAGACCAAGCACCTCTACCTGCGCCAATCGGCGATGAAGGACCAATTGGCGGCCTGGATCGAGACGAAGACCGACTGGCCGATCCTGACGACATCGATTGCCAAGAAGTGGCTCAACGACGGGGACGGGCTGCAGGACCGGGGCATCACCCGCGATCTCGATTGGGGCGTTGCCGTGCGCCGCGGTGACGCGCCGTGGCCCGGGATGGACGGCAAGGTCTTCTACGTCTGGTTTGACGCGCCCATCGCCTATATCGCCTGCGCGGCCGAGTGGGCGGAGGCGCAGGGCACCGATTGGGAACGCTGGTGGCGCACCGACAAAGGCGCCGAAGACGTTCGCTACACCCAGTTCATGGGCAAGGACAACGTGCCCTTCCACACGCTCAGCTTCCCGGCCACGATCCTGGGCTCGGGCGAGCCGTGGAAGATGGTCGATCACCTCAAGTCGTTCAATTATCTCAATTATGACGGGGGACAGTTTTCGACGAGCCTGGGACGCGGGGTGTTCATGGACGCGGCGCTGGAGATTTTGCCGTCCGATTATTGGCGCTGGTGGCTGCTGTCGAATTGTCCGGAGACGTCGGATTCCGAGTTCACCTGGGCGCAGTTCCAGCAAGGTGTGAACAAGGATCTCGCCGACGTGCTGGGCAACTTCGTGAGCCGCGTGACGAAGTTCTGCCGCTCGAAATTCGGGCAGGAAGTCCCAGCGGGCGGCGCCTACGGCCCGGCCGAGGAGGCCCTGATCGCCGACCTCACCGCGCGAACGCAGCGGCTGGAGGCCCATCTGGACGCCATGGAGGTGCGTAAATCGGCGCAGGAGCTGCGCGGGATTTGGGTCGCCGGGAATGAGTATCTGCAGGAGGCTGCGCCGTGGTCGGTCTTCAAAACCGACCCCGAACGCGCCGCCGCGCAGATCCGGCTCGCGCTGAACCTGATCCCCTTCTACGCGGGTCTGTCCGCGCCCTTCATCCCTGACGCGGCGCAGGTCATGGCCTCTGCGATGGGCCGCGAGGCGCCCGTCTGGCCCGAGGACGTGCAGGCCGCTCTGAACCTGTTGGCGCCCGGAGCGGCTTTCGAGGTGCCGGACGTGCTATTTGCCAAGATCACCGGCGACGACCGCGAGGGATGGGAAGCCCGTTTCGCAGGCGCATCGTAGCGGCGCGTTTCTGCTCGCCTGGAGGCGATTTATCGGCATGTGAGGTCCGCATTCGGAAGGAAATAAATGCGCCAAGGCACCTCGGTTTCTGTCTATCCCTAGAGCTCATATCGCGCGGATAAGGCGGACCAACACTCAAAGGCGTCGGCTTAGGTCGCCGTCCCACTAATGCAGAACGCATGTATCACGGAGCAGGGCCGCGGCTCCGCGCTCAGCGAGCAACCTAAAACTCCTCCCAGCCCTCATCCTGCGGCGGCGCCTCGACCGCGAGCGCGTTGGCGCCGGAAACCGCCGGAGCTGGCGGCACAGCGCTTTCCATCGTGCGCGGTTTGCGCGGCAGGACAGGCGCTGTCGCGCCCAGGCGGAAGGCGGAGACTGCCGCGGCAAGGCCGTCTGCCTCTGCCGTAAGGGCGTGGCTTGCCGCGGTCGTTTCCTCGAACATGGCGGCGTTTTGCTGCGTGACGTGGTCCAGTTCCGTCACCGCGACGTTCACCTCGTTGAGGCCATTCGATTGCTCGCGTGCGGAGGCCGCAATGGTGGCGACCCGGTCCGAGATATCGGCGACGGACCGCACAATCGCGGCGAGCGCGGAGCCGGTCCGATCGACGAGGTCCACCCCGTCCCGCACCTGATCTTCACTCGCGGTGATGAGGCCATTGATCTCGCGCGCCGCATCCGACGAGCGCTGCGCCAGCGCCCGCACTTCGGTCGCAACGACGGCAAAGCCGCGCCCGGCCTCCCCCGCACGCGCGGCTTCCACGCCGGCGTTCAGCGCCAAAAGGTTGGTCTGGAAGGCGATGTCGTCGATCACGGACGTAATCTTCGAAATCTCCTCAGAGCTGGTCTTGATCTGGTCCATCGCATGGACGGCAGCCCGCGCCACCTCGCCGCCATGTTCGGCATTGCGCTGCGCCTCCGCGCTGGTGGTGCTGGCGGCATCCGCGCTTTTGGCGGCCGACCGAACGGAGGTCGTAAGCTCATCGAGCGCGGCGGCGGTTTCCTCCAGCGTCGCGGCCTGTTGCTCCGTCCGGCGGGACAGATCGTCGGCGGCGCCGGTGATCTCCGTGGTTTCGTGCCGGATCGATTCGGCGTTCTGCACGACGACGGCAATCGCCGCACGCAGGGCAATCACGGCCGCGTTGTAGTTCTCGCGCAGCGCTTCGTAGTCGCACGGAAAGGCCGCCGAAATCTCTGCCGTCAGATCGCCATCGGCCAAACTGCGCAGCGCTTCGCCGAGGGCGGTCACGACTTGCTCTTGTTCGGAGGCGACGCGGGCGCGTTCCTGCTCCACCCGGCTGATCTCTGCCCGGGCTTCGGTGGCATCGGTTCCGAGGAACAGGCTGCGTTCGGCGACACCGCTCGCGTCCAAAACAGCGGCGAACGCGCCGTCGATGACGTGCGTCTCGCCGGTCTGCACATTGCGCGCCTCGAACTGGCCCTGCATCGACGCCCCCGCAAGCGCATCGCGGATGAACCGCTTGCCGTTTTGCACGGCGGGTTGATCGCCAAGGAAGACAGCCTCGAATGCGGTGTCGCCGTCTTCCGGCGCGGGCAAGCCCAAAACGGCGCGGGCGATGTCGTTGGCCTGGACACAGCGTCCCGCCGCGTCGAATTCCAGGCGCACTTGGTTGGCGTCGATGGCTTTGAGGACGGCGGCGTTGTGCTGGCTGTCGGACCGGTCGATCCATTCGATCACGGCGCCGAGCATCCGGCCATGCTGGTCGCGCGCCGCGTTGACGTTCACGCCCAAATGTCGCTCCCCCAGGCGCATCGTCAGCGAGGCCGGAAGGGACGCGCCGCCATCCCTACGCGCCTGCGCGACGATATCCGCTAAATCGCTCATTTCGCCCAAGTTCAGGCCGATCCAATCCCCCTGCCCGGCCCCGGGCCAACGGGTGCTGACCTGCGCCTCCAGCGCGCCCAGGAACGCCTCGCAGGCTGGGTTGAGGAAGGTCACAACGAAGTCTTCGTCGACCGTCATCATCATGGCCGAGGAACCCTCGAACGCCGCGCTTTTGAACGCGGCATCGCGCTGCGCGGCCGCAGCTTCCCCAAGGGCCGCTTGGAACTGGTCCAGCCGCCGCGCCATCGAGCCGATTTCATCGCCCCGCTCGGTAAAGGGGACGTGCGTCCGATAATCCCCCTTGGCGACCCGTTTCATCGCGGCTTCGACCCGGCGCAGCGGGCGCGACATGTAAAACCACAGGAACGCCGACATCAGCGCGAGCGCGACCGTGAAAACGATGCCCGAAAGCGTCAGCTTCAGCCGCTCGTTCTGCAGCAACTGGCCCAATATCACCTCGTCGGTCCAGGCGGTCACAACCGCCCCGACATTGCTGCCAGTGCTGCCGAATTGCGCAGGTGAAGCCACCGTCAAGCCATCCTCAGACACTGTGGTCATCCCGCTCTCGACGGTGCGCTGGGCCAGCGCGAGTGCGGCCTCGGCGTCGAACCGCGCCGACCGGCTGCCGTGCAGAATCGTGCCATCCGCACTGACCACCAAGGCGCCCAGTGCATTGCGGCCCGCCGCATCCACCGTTTGCCCGACGATTTCCGCAAGCGCAGCGGTGTTTTCGAACTTGATCGACCCCCCGATCTGCATTGCCAGCAAATTGGTCACTTCGGTCGCACGGACGGTGAGTGCGTCCTGCATTATCGCCGTTTTGCTGACGTTTTCCCGAACGAACGTGAACGCCTCGACCGCCAGAACCACGAGCGCGACGCCCACGATGCATTTGACCAGAAGCGTATCCATCCGGCGCCACGTCCGGCGTGGCATATCGCGAAACGTCATAGCTGACCTCTTGCCCCTTGCGCGCCGATACGGCGCCACTGGCCGTCAGACATAGCGGCCCAGGATTACGAGAGGCTTAACGCGGCTAATGATCGTGGTACGGGCGGTGGGACTCGAACCCACACGGGGTCACCCCCTTCGGATTTTAAGTCCGATATGTCTACCATTCCATCACGCCCGCGCCGCGTGCACGCTATGCGCTCGCGCGCGCGGCAACAAGGGGTCAGAGGTCGGTGCCGAGCGGCCCGAGCGGGGCGCCTTTCATCAGCAAGGCCCGCTCGGACAGCCACGGGTTGTTCTCCACCGCTGCCAGCATCTGATCGCGCGCCTCGGCGCGGCGGCCAAGCTCCATCAGCGTCAGAGCCCGGCCCGATTGCGCGCCGACATGCAGCGGCTCGCGCGCCAGGGCGCGGTCCAGATCGGGGAGCGCCGCCTCATAATTTCCGCGCAGGAAGTTGACGTAGGCGCGCTGGTTGTACCCCTCCGCATAATCCGGGCAGTAGGTGATCAGACGCTCGAATGCGGCCAGGGCGCCCGCGAAATCGAACACATCCCGACGTGCGAGGCCGGCATCCAGGATCTCTTGCGCGGCGGCGTCCGGCGCGCGCAACAGGACGGTCCACATCTGGCCGGCAACGTTTCGCCCCGCGGCCTCAGACGGGGCGGCGCGGGCCGCATCCACCAGCGATTGCAGTTCGGGCGTCTTATCCGCCGCGGGGCCGCAGGCGAGGGCCAGACCCGGCATCAGGGCAATGAAAAAGGCATATCTGAGCATAAGCGTAGACCTGAGCCGCCAAGCGGTCAGGTCAAGCGCCGGGCACGACATGCTCTTTGACCGCCTCCATCGCCATGTAAGTGGAGGTCGACGCGACATGCGGAAGGGCCGAGATCACGTTGCCCAAAAACGCGCGGTAGCTCGCCACATCCGCGCAGCGCACCTTGAGCAGGTAGTCGAAATTGCCTGCGATCATATGGGCTTGCTCGATCTCAGGCTGGCGCAGGGCCGCCGCGTTGAAGGCGCGCAGGGCGGCCTCCCGCGTGTCGGACAGGCTGACCTCCACAAAGGCGACATGCGCGCGGCCCAGCCGGATCGGGTCAACCAGCGCGGTGTAGCCAAGGATGACGCCGCTCGCCTCTAGGCGCCGCAGACGGGCCTGGGTCGGCGTCTTGCTGAGCCCGATCCGGGCCGCCAGCTCGGTCACGCTGATCCGCGCCTCCCCGGCCAGCGTGTCGAGGATCGCCCGGTCAAATGCGTCGAAGGCGTCCGGCATTTCGGTCTTATCGACCATCACGAGCCCCATATTTGGCGAAATCGCCCTCAGAAGATCGGATATTATCGCCATGCGCAAGGAGGTGCCGAAATGGATATGAAGCTCGATCTAGACGCAGGAACCTATCGCGGGCACGAGGCGGTGCTGGAAGAATTGCGCGCCCGCGCCGGCTTTGACCCTGCGGAGCGCGCCGCCATCAGCGCCCGCGCCGCCGACATGGTGCGCCGCATCCGGGCGCAGGGCAATCCGGGCCTCATGGAGCAATTCTTGGGCGAGTACGGCCTCAGCACCGATGAGGGCATTGCACTGATGTGCCTGGCCGAAGCGCTGCTGCGCGTGCCCGACGCCGCCACAATCGACGCGCTGATCGAGGATAAGATCGCCCCCTCCGACTGGGGCGCGCATCTGGGCCAGTCGACCTCGCCTCTGGTCAACACGTCCACCTGGGCGCTGCTGCTCACCGGACGCGTGCTGGAGGACGAAGCGCCCGGCCCCACCCGCGTGCTGCGCGCCGCGATCAAGCGGCTGGGGGAGCCGGTGATCCGAGCCGCAGCCCTGCGCGCCATGAAGGAGATGGGCCGCCAATTCGTGCTGGGCGAGGATATCGCCGCCGCCATGGCCCGCGGAAAGAACATGGAGGCGCAGGGCTACACCTACAGTTACGACATGCTCGGCGAGGCGGCGATGACCGATGCCGACGCCCGGCGCTACCACCTGAGTTACAGCCGCGCCATCGCCGCGGTGGCGGAGAGGTGCACGCACGGTGATATCCGCCGCAATCCCGGCCTGTCCGTCAAGCTGAGCGCGCTGCACCCCCGCTATGAGGTGGCGCAGGCGGACGCGGTGATGGCCGAGCTGTTGCCCCGCCTCCGCTCCCTCTGCCTGCTGGCGAAATCGGCCGGGATGGCCCTGAACATCGATGCGGAGGAAGCGGACCGGCTGTCCCTATCCCTGCGTTTGATCGCGGCGCTGCTGCGCGATCCGGCGCTCGCGGGATGGGAGGGCCTTGGCGTCGTAGTGCAGGCCTACGGGCCACGGGCCGGCGCGGTGATCGACCGGCTGTATGCGCTGGCCGAGGGGCGGCGGATCATAGTCCGGCTGGTCAAGGGCGCCTACTGGGATACGGAGATTAAGCGGGCGCAGACCCTTGGCATGGACGGCTTTCCGGTCTTCACCGCCAAACACTACACCGATATCAGCTTTATCGGGAACGCCCGGCGGTTGCTGGGTCTGACGGACCGGATCTACCCGCAATTCGCCACGCACAACGCCCATACCGTCTGCGCGATCCTGGCCATGGGGGCGGACCCCGCCACCTACGAGTTCCAGCGCCTGCACGGGATGGGCGAAGCGTTGCACGATCTGGTGCGGCAGGATGCGGGCACGCGCTGCCGCATCTACGCCCCCGTCGGGGCGCACCGCGACCTGTTGGCCTATCTGGTGCGCCGCCTGCTGGAGAATGGCGCCAATTCCAGCTTCGTGAACCAGATCGTCGACGCGGATGTCCCGCCGGAGGAGGTCGCCGCGGACCCGTTCGACCAAGACGGCGCACCGACCCTGGCGCGCGGTCCGGAGCTCTTTGCCCCGCGCCGCAATGCACGCGGGTTCGACCTGACCCACGGCCCGACCCTGGCGGAGATCGAGGCCGCCCGCGGGCCGTTCGAGACCGCGACTTGGCACGCCCAGCCGCTGATCGCTGGCCCTGTGCAGCCCGCCACGCCGCGCCCGGTCACATCGCCAACGGACGGCGCGGAGGTTGGAACGGTCGCCGAAGCCACACCGGATGATGTGCACACCGCCATGAACGCCGCCGCGCCGTGGACGGCAACAGACCGCGCCGGGGTGCTGGAGGCCGCGGCCGACGCCTACGAGGCGCATTTCGGTGAGCTCTTCGCTCTGCTCGCCCGCGAGGCGGGCAAGACGCTGCCCGATTGCGTCGCCGAACTCCGCGAGGCGGTGGATTTCCTGCGTTACTACGCGGGCCAAGCGCCCGAAACGCCGGCGCCACTCGGCCGCGTGCTGTGCGTCTCGCCGTGGAACTTCCCTCTCGCCATCTTCACGGGCCAGATCGCCGCGGCCCTCGCCGCCGGCAACGCCGTGCTGGCCAAACCAGCGCCGCAGACCCCTCTGATCGCCTACCGCGCGGTGGAGCTATTGCACACGGCGGGCGTGCCGCGCAGCGCCCTGCAGCTTTTGCCCGGTGGCGGTGATGTGGGTGCGGCCCTGACCGCGGCGGGGCCGGACGGCGTGGCCTTCACCGGCTCCACCCGCACGGCGCAGATCATCCGCCGCGCCCTGCCCCGCCCCGGCGCGCCGCTGATCGCGGAAACGGGCGGGCTGAACGCGATGATCGTCGACAGCACCGCCTTGCCCGAACAGGCCGTCCGCGCGGTGATCGAAAGCGCGTTCCAATCGGCGGGCCAGCGCTGCTCCGCCCTGCGCTGCCTTTACGTGCAAGAAGATATCGCGCCCGAATTCCTGGACATGCTCAAGGGCGCGATGGACGCCCTGCGCCTCGGCGATCCTTGGGCGCTCAGCACCGATATCGGGCCGGTGATAGACGCGGACGCAAGGCACCGCATCACCGCGCATATCGACGCCGCACGGGCCGAGGGGCGCCTGCTGCACCAGGTCCCTGCCCCCGGCACCGGCACGTTCGTGCCGCCCACACTGCTGGCCGTGGACGGGATCGGCGCGCTGGAAGAGGAAATCTTCGGCCCCGTCCTGCACCACGCGACCTTTCGGGCCGGCGCTTTGGATCAGGTGCTGGCCGAAATCAACGCCACGGGGTACGGGCTGACCTTCGGGCTGCATACCCGCATTGACGACCGCGTGCAGCACGTCGCGGACCGAATCCGGGCCGGCAACGTCTACGTCAATCGCAACCAGATCGGCGCCATCGTGGGCAGCCAGCCCTTCGGCGGCTTGGGACTGTCGGGCACCGGACCGAAAGCTGGCGGGCCGCATTACGTGCCTCGCTTCTGCGCCGCGCCCGCGCAGCACGCCACGGACGCCTGGGATGGCCCCGCAGAACTGCCAAGTGCAGCGGTGGCACCGGTCCAGATCGGCGAAGACAGCCTGCCAGGCCCCACGGGCGAGTCGAACCGCTTGAGCCTCTGGGCCTCCGGCGCTGTCCTGTGCCTTGGCCCTGGCCCAACCGCTGCAGAAGCGCAGGCAAGGGCCGTCCGCAGCCTGGGCGGTCACGCAGCGGTGGCCACCGGCGACGTAGACCCGAGCGCATTGAAGGACGGTCCGGATTGCAAAGCGGTCCTCTACTGGGGAACCGACCCCGCCCCGCTGGAGGCGGCCCTGGCCGCGCGTGAGGGCCCGATCATCCCGCTGATCCGCACGCTGCCGGATGCGGCCCACGTGCTGACCGAACGCCATATCTGCATCGACACGACCGCCGCGGGCGGCAATGCGGCGCTGCTCGCCGAGACGTCTTAGCGCCGGTCCGGGACGGATACGGTCGCGAGGCCAATAGGATACCGATGGACAGGTCAGACAGACCTCACCCTAACCGTGTGAACGATGAAAGACTGCAGGGGTGGGCACGTCTTCTGTTCATAAGCGACCGGAGACAGGCGCAGCCATGCTCCGGATCATTCCTTAAGCCAACGCGCAACCTGAGCCGGGTGTCCCTCGCGCTCCACCACACGCGCGCGACCACAAAGGAACCCGCAACTCCCCCCGAGCCGTTGACGGCCCCGCACCAGTGCGCCACTTCTACGCCCATGCTTCCGATCCGCGACCATAACCCGTCGGGCCGCACGCCCTATGTCACCTACCTGCTGATGGCGGCCAACATCTTGATCTTCCTCGGCTATGTGGGCCTTTTCAACGACGCCCGCGCGCTGAATATGCTCTTCGCCGAATGGGCGATGATCCCCGCGCGCCTGAGCGCCAGCGATGGCTACTACACGCTGGTGACATCGCAATTCCTGCACGGCGGCTGGCTTCACCTGGGCGGTAACATGCTGTTCCTGTGGATCTTTGGCGACAATATCGAGGACGAGATGGGGCACGGTCCCTACCTGCTCTTCTATCTCGCCTCCGGCGTGGCCGCGGCGCTGGCGCAATACGCGTTCGAGCCCTTCAGCCGCGTACCGATGGTTGGCGCCTCAGGCGCCATCGCGGGGGTCATGGGCGCCTATCTTTTGATGTTTCCCAAGGCGCGGGTCGATATCCTGCTGATCCTGGTCATCATCTTCCGCATCTTCCCGATCCCGGCCTGGATCATGCTGATGGTCTGGTTCGGCATGCAGTTCTTCGGTGGGCTCGCCACCCCGACCGAAGCGGGCGGCGTCGCCTATTGGGCCCATGCGGGCGGCTTTATCGCGGGGCTGCTAATGGTGGTGCCCCTCTGGCTGCGCCGGGGCGGGCCAGGTTTCTGGCAGCGCACCGATGGGCAACCGCCGCACCCCGAGGCCAGCTATGCCCTATCCCGCGTCCCAAAGGTGCGGCGGTAGGGCCCCGCTACAGCAAAGGGGGCACCTAGCCGCGAATGACCTTCGCCAGCGGCTCGAATAGGCCTTGGTTACCGGCGATCACCGCTCCCGTCTCCAGGATATCGGCGTCCTTCTCCACCCCGTCGATCAGCCCACCGGCCTCACGTACGATGATCAGCCCCGCCGCCAGGTCCCAGGCGTTCAGACGCCGCTCCCAAAAGCCATCGTAGCGGCCAGCCGCCACATAGGCGAGGTCCAGCGCAGCGGAGCCGAAGCGCCGCACGCCGGCGCAGACCGGCAGAAGGCGCGCAAGGTCCTGCAGCGTCTCCGGCAGGTCGGACCGCCCGCCGAAGGGCAGCCCGGTGGCAAAGATCGCCTCGATCATCCGAATACGGCCTGACACCCGCAGGCGCTGCTCGTTCATCCAGGCGCCCGCGCCCTTCTCCGCCAGGAACATCTCGTCCTTGGCCGCGTCATAGACGCAGCCCGCCACGATCTGGCCCTTATGCTCCAGCGCGACCGACACCGCCCAATGGGGCAGCCCGTGCAGGAAGTTCGTGGTGCCATCCAGCGGATCGACGATCCAACGCCGCGTCGGGTCCTCGCCGTCTTCGTCGCCGCCCTCCTCAGCGCACCATCCGTAGGAGGGGCGCGCCTCGCGCAGCATGTCCTTCAGGATCGCCTCGGCCCGCAGATCGGCTTTGCTGACGAAATCCCCAGCGCCCTTCATGGACACCTGCAGGTTCTCGACCTCGCGGAAGTCCTTGACCAAGGACCGCCCCGCAGCCCGCGCCGCCTTGAGCATGATGTTCATATTCGCGCTGAAGGCCATGGCCGCAATCCCACCGGTGTCAAACAGAGGGCGCGTATAAGGCCCGCCGCGCCGATTGCCAAGCCGCCGCCGCGGGCCCTCCGCTGCGTCACGTCTTGCATGGCCGCCCGGCGCGGTTAGCCTGACCGGCAGGAGGACAGATACATGACCCAAATGCAGCGCATCGCCCTGGCCAGCCGCCCGACCGGCGCTCCGGCCCCCGAAAATTTTAGCCTCGAGGCGGGGGACGCGCCAACGCCCGGCCCTGGCCAGATCCTGGTCGAAGTGCACTACATGTCGCTGGACCCCTATATGCGCGGCCGAATGGACGACGCCAAAAGCTATGCGGCCCCCGTGCCGATCGGCGGCACGATGGAGGGCGGCGCGGTCGGCAAGGTGATTGCCTCCGAAGACCCGGCTTTCGCCCCGGGCGACATGGCCTTCGGCATGTTCGGCTGGGCCACGCACGCGGTCGCCGATGCCAAGATGTGCCGCAAGCTGGATCCGTCCCATGGCCCCGTCACCGCAGCGCTTGGCGTGCTGGGCATGCCGGGCTTCACCGGTTGGCACGGGCTGATGGAATATGGCCGCCCGAAGGAGGGGGAGACGCTGGTCGTCGCCGCCGCGACAGGTCCCGTCGGCTCCATGGTCGGGCAGATCGCCAAGGGGATGGGCCTGCGAACCGTGGGCATCGCTGGCGGCGCGGACAAATGCGCCATGGCGACGGACACGTTCGGCTTCGACGCCTGCCTGGACCACCGCGCCTATGACAGCGCATCCGCGCTGCGCAAAGACCTCAAAGAGGCCTGCGGCGGCGGGATCGACATCTACTTCGAAAACGTGGGCGGCAAAGTGCTGGAAGCGGTGATGCCGCTGATGAAACCCTTCGGGCGCGTGCCGGTGTGCGGCATGATTAGCTGGTACAATGCTGGCGGCCTCGGCGCCGGCGCGGACGCCGCGATGAGCGCACCGCAACTCTGGCGCCCGATCCTAGTGAACTTCCTCAGCGTGACCGGCTTCATCATCTCCAACCACTGGGACCAATACCCCACCTTCCTGCGAGAAGTCGGCCCCAAAGTCGCGAGCGGCGAGATCAAGGTGGTCGAAGATATCGTCGACGGCTTGGAGAACGCGCCGGAAGCCTTCATGGGCCTTCTGGAAGGCCGCAACAAAGGCAAGCTGATCGTGAAGGTGGCGTGACGTCGTAAGAGGCGATGTGGCGCCTCCACTTTATTGGCGGAGGCGTAGATTGCGCTGCCAGTTGGCCTTTACGGGGCGTTCCACACGGCGCTGCAGTGTAGGGACCGAATCTGTGGCATCGCGGTCGGCACCACCGGTCCGAGCCTGTAAAAAAAGGGCGCCGCACGTGTCACTGTGACCTTGGCACAAGGACAGTTTCTCGCTGCATCGCGGACGACGAAAGCAGTCCCAGCTTTGAACCGTGCGGCTGCACGCGCGCCTTCGGCGCACATACCTTGCCGCTGAACCAAAAACACGGAGGTTTTTGGTTCTGGAGCCGCCCTCGCTTGATCGCCAAGGGACG
>JBCDFL010000051.1:0-17807 GCA_039178165.1 Pseudomonadota bacterium
GGCAAGGTGCTGTTGCAGCCTTGGGTCAAGATCCGCGGCCTGACCAAGAGTGGGAATGAAAGCGCCGCGAAGGATCGCGCTTTGTTGGGCCGTCTGCTTCAGGATTGTCGCCTTCCGAGCCCCGCGGCCCTCTTTGACGAGCTGAAGAAGCAGTTAGGCTCCTACGCGCTCGAAATTCCGTTTCAGCATTTCTTGCAGCTTTACGGGCCCGAGAAATCCTTCACCATCGCGCTGCGAGTGGACTGGGTCATGGCGCGCCTCAAACTGCCTGGGGACTATCCCAAGGGGCTGGTCGTCATCGCGTACCCCTACCGCACGCAGTTCGTGGGACATTGGACGTTCAATTGCAAAACCGGCAAACGGCGTGCGCAGAAGAAATCCATCGTCTGGGATCTGCACCCGCACAAGCTGCGCCTTCCGAACGACACGGGCGCGCGGCCCGAGATCGGCGTGCGGATCAAGGACGAGATCAAAACGGCCAAAGCCGATATCACCCGGCGCGAAGCCAAGCTGGCGGAGGCAGATCGCGACCTCGAAGCCTACCCGGAAAGTGAGCGTGCCTGGGACCAGCGAAAGGAGGCACGGGCCAAGCTGCGCGAGGCTAAAGCCCGCCTCAAAGCACGTAAGGAGGACAAGGTGGCCTTCGACGCGCTCTAGCGCCGACTGTTCCCAAAATGGCCACAAACTTTTCGCGATCCGGAACCAATGCTGCCCAGGTGAGCGGACAGACCGTCACCATGCCACTGGTCTTGGAGGAAAAGAGATGACTGACACCGCATTCGATCCGTCGCGCGCCGCGCACGTTTTGGACCTTGCCGCCCGCGAGCGTCGCGCCTCGCTGTCGCGCCGCGAATGGAAGCACCGTCTGGCCGGTTTCGGCTTCGACATACGAGAAACGGACGCGGGCGACATCGTCGAGACGCTGCTGCACCGCGTTCAGATTTGCGCCTTGCCAGCGGACGTGTCGGCCTGAGCTTGACGCCGCGTTGCCATCCCTTCGTTCAGCCCGTCGAGGAACGCGGCGGCGAGGGGGATGAGCGGGCTTTGCGGCCGCTCCGGCGGCGGGGCTTTGGCCCGCGCGATGGCGATCGCGATCAGCCCGAGGCCGGTGAAGGCCCCGCCCAGAACCAAGCACGCAATCTGCGCGCCGTATTCCGCTTGCAGCACCAAGAACGCGCTGGCGGACAAAAAGCCGATCCCCGCAATGGTGAAAAGCGCGCCAACGCCGCCCAGCGCGCTGCGCTGAACGGCGTGCTTTACGTGGTCCTGAACGCTCATCTTCAGCGGCGCGTGGCCAGCAGACCCACGAGGAACCCAACCCCCGCTGCAATGCCAAGCGCCATCGCCGGCTGCTTGCGCACGTGATCTTCGGCCGCGGCGTAAGCTTGATGCGCCGACTCGCGGGCACGCTCACCCATTTCGGCGGCCTGGGCCTGAATGCGCTGCGCCTCTTCGCCCGCGCGGTCCTTGAGCCGGGCCGCTTCACTGCCAGCCCGTGCGCGAATATCCTCGGCTGCGGCGGTGATCCGGCCCTTTTGCGTGCCGGCCAGGGTTTCGACGGATTTGCTCAGCTCGGCGAGCTGCGCGTTGATTGCTTCGATTTGCGCCGCGGTGGTGTCGGCGCCGTTGGCTGCGGTTCGTGCCATGGTATCCTCCGGTGTATGTCTGATGACACAACCGAAGGACGCCGACCCGGTTCCCCCTAGCGGCCAGGAATCTCCGCCCGCCGCTCGACCGGGCCCCAGGCGTCGATGATCTTCGCGGCCTCCTCTGCCGTTTCGACGAACTGAAAAAGCTCCAGATCATCGGCCGAAATAGTGCCCGCGTCGCTCAGCGCATCCCAATTGATGATGCTGTCCCAGAAGGCCTTTCCAAAAAGTAGGACGGGCACAGGCTCCATCCGGCCCGTCTGGATCAGCGTCAGCGACTCGAACAGCTCGTCCAGCGTTCCGAACCCGCCGGGGAAGACGCAGATAGCTTTCGCCCGCATCAAGAAGTGCATCTTGCGGATCGCGAAGTAGTGGAAGTTGAAGCACAGATCGGGCGTCACGTAGGGGTTTGGCGCTTGTTCATGCGGCAGGACGATGTTCAGCCCGATTGACCGCCCGCCGGCATCCACGGCGCCGCGGTTGCCTGCCTCCATCACGCCCGGCCCGCCGCCCGTGACGACCACGTTGCGGGTGCCACCACTTTCGAGCGAGCGTTCGGTCATGATCCGCGCGAAGGCCCGCGCTTCATCATAGAAGCGCGACAGCTCCGTCAGGGTCTTGGTCCGCGCACCGTCTTTCTTGTCCGGCTCCGGGATGCGGGCGCCGCCGAAGAGGACAATGGTCGATTCCACGCCCGCTTCGTTCATCATCATTTCGGGCTTCAACAGCTCCAACTGCAACCGCACGGGTCGCAACTCGTCCCGGCACATGAACGCGTCGTCGGCGAAGGCCAGTGCGTAGGCTGGGGAGCGTGTCTGCGGCGTGTCCGGCACCCCTTCGGCGGCGGTGCGGTCGGTATGGGCGTCGCGGAACGGGCTTTGGCGGTCGTCTTTCATGTCGATTACCTCGCGTGTTCACTCTTGCTTAACGGGGTGGCGGCAGAGTGACCATATGCCGAAAGTGACCGTTGATCTGACCGAAGAGGCTTTTGCCGCGATAGACGACCATGCGCGCCGGTCTGGGCGCGCGGCCATCGATATCGTTCATGAGGCGATTGCCCGGGACCTCGCGCGCCGAAAACCCAAAGCGAGGAAGGTTTATCCTGACGCGCGGCCCCTCGCGCCCTTGCGGTCGCCCTTCCCGGCCCACGACGCCTGCCCCATTGCCTGCACCCGCGCCCCCCGCTAAAGCGCACGCAGCACAAGCAAGGGGGTCCTCATGTCAAACGCAGAACTCGAAACCGCCATTGAGGCCGCGTGGGATGCCCGCGACACGATCACGCCCGCCACGACCGGCGAGGCCCGCGACGCGATCGAGGCGACGCTGAACGCCCTGGACAGCGGCAGCCTGCGGGTGGCCGAACGGCGCGGCACCGACTGGCACGTGAACCAATGGGCCAAGAAAGCGGTGCTTCTGGGCTTCCGCCTCAAGGACATGGAAGAGCAATCGGGCGGCCCCCAAGGCGGCGGATGGTGGGACAAGGTCGACAGCAAGTTCAAAGGCTGGGGCGACGCGCAGTGGAAGGATGCGGGCTTCCGCGCCGTGCCCAACTGCGTTGTGCGCCGGTCGGCCTATATCGCGCCGGGCGTGGTGCTGATGCCGTCCTTCGTGAACCTCGGCGCCTATGTGGACAGCGGCACAATGGTCGACACCTGGGCCACCGTCGGCAGCTGCGCACAGATCGGCAAGAACGTACACCTGTCGGGCGGCGTCGGCATCGGCGGCGTGCTGGAGCCCATGCAGGCCGGCCCGACGATCATTGAGGACAATTGCTTCATCGGTGCCCGGTCCGAGGTGGTGGAGGGCGTGATCGTGCGCGAAGGGTCCGTCCTGGGCATGGGCGTCTTCATCGGCCAGTCGACGAAGATCGTCGACCGCGACAGCGGTGAGGTGATGTACGGCGAAGTGCCCGCCGGATCGGTCGTCGTCGCAGGCTCCATGCCGTCCAAGAACGGCGTGCACCTGTACTGCGCGGTGATCGTGAAGCGGGTGGATGAGAAGACCCGGTCGAAGACGTCCATCAACGAGCTGTTGCGCGACTGATGCGGGCGCTGACCCTGATTCTGGCGCTGCTTGCGGCGCCGGCCTTGGCCTATGATGGCCTCTATTATCCCGACGGGTACGACGGCTGGGACTGCACCAGCATCGGCAGCGATGGCGGGGCGCTGGCCGTGCAGGACGGGATCATCTTCGGCGTCGGCAATATGTGCGCGCTGACCAACGCTGTGCCTGTTCGCGGGTTGGACGCGACGCTCTATGACGCCCAATGCATGGGCGAGGGCAGCGAGACGTCGGAACGGATGATGCTGATGTCCACCGCCGAGGGGCTCGCCATCGTGCGCGACGGGTTCGTCGTGCTGTGGCACCGCTGCTGAGGGAACCGGACACGCGAGCCGCGGTTGCCCTTCTAAGGCAGAAGGAGCGTCGACATGGGCCTTGGATTTTTCGGATCGCTGATCATAGGCGGGTTTGCCGGCTGGATCGCCAGCATGATCATGAAAACGAATACCGGCATCATCGCCAACATCCTGCTTGGGATCATCGGCGCCGCGGTGCTGAATCTTCTGCTGGGCTGGTTCGGGATTTACGCCGCCCGCGCATGGGTGCCGCAGCTGATCGTGGGCGCGACCGGGGCGTCGATGCTGATCGCGCTGTACCGGCGGCTCGCATAGCCTACTGCCCGGTTTCGAACCATTTCCAATAGAGCTCTTCGTATACGCCGCTTTCCTGCAAGTTCAGAAGGGCGACATTGACCCGCTCGCGCAGATCGCTGCCCTGGGGCAGGGCGATGCCGTAGTCTTCGGGGCGGAACACCCGCTCCACCAGCCGCGCGGTGCCGCGGCCGTCGTTGGCGACGTAGTAGGCCAGCAGCGGGCTGTCGAAGAAGACGGCGTCGAGCTCCCCATCCTCGAACGCGTAGAGGAGTGTGGTGTAATCCGTAAACGTCTCGTGCGAGATGTCGCGCCCTCGCAGGAAGGCGCTGGCCGTCGATCCTGCCGTTGTCGCCACTTGGCGGCCGTCCAGATCATCCACACTTTGCACCTGAGTGCCCAAGGCGCGCAGGGTCATGGCGGTCGTTATGTTGGCGATTAGGAAGGACAGGATGAACAGGCTGGAGATGACGAGCATCACTCCAAATAGGCGCCCGAGCGCGGTGCGCGGGGCATCGCGCGGGCTGCCGCCGCTCATCACCAGCGTCAGCGCGTACCAAAAGGCCGGGAAGATCGCGTCGCCGCCCGCCTCGCCCAACCGGCGCTGTTCGACCAGCCACATGACCATCCCCAGCGCCAGCAGCAGGGCCAACGCGCTGACGAGGGCAAAGCCAAGCTCCGGCGTCAGGATCGCCGACCACAGCGGCGCGGGGCCGTCATCTGCGGGGACCATGATCTGAAGGCCGCTGCGAAAGATCGGCAGGCTGAAATCCATGACCGCCTCCCGCTCTCCGGTGATGGAGATGTTGGCGACCGCCCCGTCGACCCGGCCATCCTCCACCGCGCCCAGCATTTCGGAAAAATCGCGGGTCATCTCGAACCGGACGGTCGCGCCAATTTCTGCCCCGATGGCGCGCATCAGATCGGCGCTGAAGCCCGTGACGTCGCCGTCCTGGGCAAAGCTGAAGGGCGGGCGTTCTACCGTGGCGAATACCAGGTCGCGCGCCTGCAGTGGCAGCGCCGTGCCCAGCAGCAGCAAAAGCATCCAAATGACGCGCATGTTCTATCCCCCTGCGGGCCGCTTAGCGCGTGCCGCCGCGCTTGTCGATTTGCCCCAACGCTTGTAGAGCCTCGCCAGCGATGCGGGGGACATAAATGACCAAGCCGAAGCGGATTCACCATGCCTACACGCTGGTGGTGCAAATCGGACGCAAGGCCGGCGATGGCCTGCCCGATGGCGCAACCGGCGCCGCGCTGATGTGCTATGCCTCCGGCGTGGACGAGGCGGAGGCGGTGCGCGAGACCATCGCGATCCTCAAGCAGGCCGACACGGCGCCGCTGGACGTCACAGGCTACGGCACGCTGGAGGAGCGGCTGGCCGAGGGGCACGAGGTCAGCGACGAAGAACGTAGTCTGATGGACCAAGCGCTGCGCGACAACGCGGTGATTGTGGCGCAGGTCACGCCCTTCTTCGACGAGGGCGGGCGCGATCCGGCCTGAAAGGCCCGCCGCGCTTGGTGAAAGTCCGATTTGGGCTGTGCTACGCGGCGCGGCTGTCCGCCAGCACCAGCGCGTCGTAGCGGCGCAGCACAGGGAAGGCGGGTTTGCCGTGTTCGGGCAGCATTGCCCGGTCCACGCCCGCCAGGGCAGAGGCTGCCAGGGCCGCCGGTTTGCGCCGCAGCCGCCCGACATAAAGGCTCTCTGTCCAGGTTCCCGCCGTCAGGATAGGCTCGTGCTGGGGCAGGACCAGCTGCACGTACTCGGCCAGCGGTCCGGTTGGCGCGGGGCGGCCGACATGGCCTGCGGCCAGGTGGTGGGCCGGGACCAGCACTGCCTCCTCGCCAAAGAGGTACTCGACCGCGCTGCCACTTTGCACCAACCGCTGATCCGGCGCGACGACGATATCGCCCGCGAGACCCAAATAGGGGGCGGACAATTGCACCGGTGCGAACTGGCCTCGCGCGGGCAGCGTCCGGCGGACCTGTGCGCAGACTGTCGCCGCACCGCCCGGTGTCATCACTTGATCGCCGGCGACAATCTCTCCAGCCGCGCGGTAGCCCTGCGGCGTTGCGACGGGCGTCTCGGGATGCAGCGAGGGTAGCGGCCCGATCGGCTCGATCCGCCCGGACAGAGCCGCGAAGGAGACGCAGGTCGCCATCACCCGGCCCGGGCGGCCCAGCATAAGCGCTTCCAGATCGTCCATATGTTGCGGGAGCGGCGCATGGACCTGCGCGACCTCCGCGCCGCTTTTGCCGGGCCGTTCCACCGCGATACGGCCCCAACCCTGGACGGAATCCCAGGCGTAGCTGACGCGCAACGTCTCGGCCGGCTCAAGGGGTGGTAGGTGCAGCGCGGCGTGGCGCACGGCCTCTCCCTGCGCTTGGACCAGGACCAGATGCCCGCCGGGCAAAGCCTGCAACATCAAATGCCGGGCCCAGGGATGGGTCAGCGTGTAGCCGAAAAGCGGCACGGGCCGCACGGGGTCGGGCAAGTCGATCTCGACCAGTAGGGTGCCGCGCGTCAGCAGATCGCGCGTGCAGCCTGGCGCATCGCCCAGACCAGCGGCGGCAAAACGCCCCCCCTGCCGATCCGTCAGACCGATCCAACCCATCAGGCGGCGCGTGCCGCGGCCCAAAGCCCCGCCTCATACCCGCGCAGCGTCCGGCGTGCGGCGGGCCCGTAGCCGTCGCCGGTTGCTGGGTCGAGCTCGGGGAAAATGGCGCAAATTTCCTCAAGCACCGCTGCCTCGAAACTGTCGCAGGTCTGCGGGCCGGGCAGGAAGCTTTCCGTCTCCAGCCCGGCGGAGCTGACGACCTGGTGGCGGTCGAACATGATATGCACATACGTCACCTCGCCCCCCTCGCGCCGGCAGACGGCGCCTCCGGTGACAAGGTGCTTGGCCGCGACCAGTACCTCGGCCTCGCCAAACAGCAGTTCGGTCAGCGCGTCGCGGATGAGTATGCGGTGCTCGGGCGAGACCATCACCGCGCCGTGCGGCCCGAACGTGCCGCCTGCGATGTGGATCGGAGCAAAGGCGCCACTGGCCTCGACCGTGCGGGTGCCCGCCCAGCGGATCGGCTGCGCCCCGTCGTCCCGCGTCATCACCAAATCGCCCGGGCGCAACGTCTCCACCAGCCGCGGCCCGTCCGGCGTGTCGATCACTGTCCCCGCGACGAAACAGGGGATGGAGCTGATGTTAACGATCCCGGTGTCGGTATTGACCCCGTCCGCGATAGTGTAGGTGAAGTTGAAATCTTCGTCGTCGCCGTCGCCGAAGATCTCGATCCGCCCATCGGTGGTCAGGCGGGCGGTCTGGCCTGTGCTCAGGGGGACCGTGTCATTGGGGAAGACGCGGACCCCGTTGATATGCGTGATCTCCAGCGTGGCTGGATTCGGGATCGTATCGTTGCCCAGCACGTTCAGGATGCGGCTGCCGTTGGGGTCCGGCAGGTGGAAGCGGTCGTTGTTGGCGATCAGCGTCGTTTGCAGCGATCCACCCGCGATCAGCAGGTTCGAATCGTAGCTGCTGTCCGACACGTCGGCGATGCCGATCCGAATGGAGTTCACGCTGCCGTCGTTGAAGACCGGGAAGGTCAGCGTCAGCGTGACGGTCAGGCCGTCCATTTCGGTATTGTGGGCGTCGCCCGTGTTGTCGAGGTACAGGTTCTCGTTGCTGGAATTGTTCAGGTTGCCGGGGTCGGTGTCCCCATTGCCTACACCCACATCCACCTGCTGGCCGTTAATCCAGACGCCGACGAAGTCCTGGTAGACGGAGTTCTGGAATTCCGGATATTCCTCCGAGGCGAAGATGAACTGCATCGTCATCGTGTCGCCCGTTGCGGTGAAATCCACGTCCAGATAGGCGGCGTCGAAGGTGTTGGTCCCGGCCGCCGCGTTGAACTGCGCGTTGTTGTTTTGGCCGGTGGTGTTGGCGCTTGTGTTGGTGGCGCGGTTGGGATCGCCGCCATCGCGGGTGTAGCTTTCCACATTGCCCGAAGACAGGATCACGCCGGTATCGCCGGGCGTGGCGCTGTCCGCAATCGAGTCTCCATCGGTGTAGATGCCGGCGGAATCGATATCCCCGGTATAGGTCGCCCCGATGATAGACACCCCGTCGCCGAAAATGGTGTTCGCCATATCGGTCGCGTCGGTGCCCTCGCGCACCGTCGTGATCGGCAATCTCGCCATGTCTGCCCCAACCTCAGTTTTTGAAGGCAGACACATCGCAGCGGCCCGATTGAGCTCGGGCGTTGTGTGGTATGGGGTGCCGCACGTTGGCGGCGATGCTGCAAGTGACCTGCCTCAGGTCGATTTATTATCCTTGGGTTAGCACGGGGGTTGCGCTTGTGTTAACTCTTTGTGAGGTCAGTGGCCTCAAATCCGCGGCCTTTTCGCCACAATGTCGCCGCAAGATGCCCAAAGCCGGAGCGTGCCCATGACCCCCGATCCCGCCGAACTGACCGCCGACTTGGTGCGCTGCCCCTCCGTCACGCCGGCGGATGCCGGTGCGCTCGACGTGCTGGCCGCGCCCCTGGCGGAGGCGGGGTTCGAGCTGGCCTGGGCCGACCGTGGCGGCATCCGCAACCTGATCGCGCGTTGGGGGGATAAGGGCCATCCGCGCACCTTTGGCTTCAACGGCCATACCGACGTCGTGCCTGTGGGGGATGAGGCGGCTTGGACGCACGCGCCCTTCTCCGCCACCCAGCGGGACGGTGTGATGTACGGGCGCGGGACGACCGACATGAAGTCCGGGGTCGCCGCCTTTGTCGCCGCGGCCATCGATTTTGTGCGCGAGACGCCGCCCGATGGCGCGGTCCTCATCGCCATCACAGGGGACGAGGAGGGCGACGCCACGGACGGCACCACGGCCCTGCTGGAGCATATGGACCAGTCGGGGGAAGCGATGAGCGTCTGCCTCGTGGGGGAGCCGACCTGCCCCCAGACCATGGGCGAGATGATGAAGATCGGGCGCCGCGGCTCCATGACTGCTTGGATCGAGGTGACCGGCACCCAGGGCCACAGTGCCTATCCCCACCGCGCGTTGAACCCGCTGCCGCCGCTGATGCGGCTGCTGGACGGGCTGGCGACGCACAAACTGGACGACGGCACCGATCATTTCGACCCCTCGACGCTCGCCATCGTGACGGTCGACACGGGGAACACGGCGACCAATGTGATCCCGGCCAAATCCAGCGCGGCGGTCAACATCCGTTTCAACGATTTGCATTCGGGGGACAGCCTGACCGCTTGGCTGCGCGCGCAGATCGCGGCGGTCGCCGAAGTGTTCGCAATCCAGATCGACCTGCGCGTCAAAGTCTCGGGCGAAGCGTTCCTGACCCCGCCCGGCCCGCTATCGGACCTGGTGGCGCAAGCCGTGACGGCGGAGACAGGCGTGACGCCGGTACTGTCGACCTCGGGCGGCACGTCCGATGCCCGCTTCGTCAAGGATCACTGCCCGGTGGTGGAATTCGGGCTGGTGGGCCAGTCGATGCACCAGGTCGATGAGCACGTGCAGATCGCGCATATCCACACCCTAGCGCGCATCTACCGCCGCGTGCTGGCCGACTATTTTGCATGACGCAGATCGCGTTGACGGAAGATATCGCGGCCTGCCTCGCGCTGCGCCGAACGGTTTTCATCGAGGAACAGGCCGTGCCCGAAGCGGACGAGGTCGACGGGCTGGACCCGGACGCGCTGCATATCCTTGCAACGGCCGGGGCGCCCGTGGGGTGCGCGCGTATCCTGATGGTCGGCGCTGTCGCCAAGATCGGGCGCGTGTGTGTTCTACCGTCCCATCGCGGCACGGGCCTGGGTGCCGGGCTGATCCGCGCCTGCCTCGACATCGCGCGGGCGCAGGGCGCGACGCGCGCGGTCCTTGGCGCCCAGACCCATGCGCTCGGCTTTTACGAACGGCTTGGTTTCACCGCGTTCGGGCCGGTCTATGACGATGCCGGCATCCCGCACCGCGACATGGAGCGCGCGTTGTGAAGCCCCGGTTGATCGTCATGGTCAAAGAGCCTCGGCCGGGGCGGGTGAAGACACGGCTTGCCGTTGATATAGGCTCTATACAAGCGGTTTGGTGGTTTCGGCACCAGGTCGCACGGCTCTTACAGCGGGTCCATGACCCGCGGTGGGAACTCGTTCTGGCGGTCGCGCCGGACGTCGCCGCTGGCTCCGCCGCTTTTCCGTCGCATCTGGCCCGTGTGCCGCAGGGTCGAGGCGATCTGGGCCAGCGGATGGCGCGCGCCATGGCCGGCCATCGCGGACCCGTCTGCGTGATCGGTGCTGATATTCCGGGCATCAATCGCACCCGCATCGCTGCCGCATTCGCGGCGCTGGGCGGTGCCGACGCGGTCTTCGGTCCGGCGGAGGATGGCGGGTATTGGCTGGTTGGACTGAAGAACGCGGCGCCCCTGCCCGCTGGCCTGTTCCGCGGCGTGCGCTTGTCCACCGAACACGCCCTGGCGGACAGCGCGGCGACGTTGGCGGGCCGGCGCATCGCCTATGTCGACACCTTGCGCGACGTCGATACGGCCGCCGATTTGCGGTAACGCTTGGCTCACCTGCGTGCTAGGTCTGGCGCATGAGCCAGCTGCCAACGAAAAGCCAGATCCTCGACTGGATCGCCGCCAATCCGACCCTCACCGCCAAGCGCGACATCGCCAAAGCGTTCGGCATCAAAGGCGCCGTGCGGATCGACCTCAAGCGCCTCCTGCGCGAGCTCGAAGACGAAGGCCACCTTGAGCGGCGCAAGCGCAGCTATCAGGATCCGGACCGCCTGCCGCCCGTCTCCGTCCTGCTGGTCAGCGCGCCGGACAGCGACGGCGATCTGTTTGCCCGGCCGATGGAATGGCAGGGCGAGGGGGTCGAGCCGCGCGTGCTGCTGATCCTGCGCGCCTCCGACCCGGCGCTGGGCGAAGGGGACCGCATCCTGGCTCGCCTGACCCTGATCCAGGGCGAAGAGCATCATTACGAAGGGCGGCTGATCCGCAAAATCGGCTCTAACCCGCGCAAAATCCTGGGTGTCTTTCGCAAGGGCGCGGAAGGCGGGCGGATCGTGCCCATCGACAAGAAGTCCGATACCGAATGGCTCGTCCCCGCCGGCGCGACCCACGGCGCCAAGGACGGCGAGCTGGTTGAGGCCGAACAATCCGGGCCGAAAGCGCGCTTGGGCATGCCCCGCGCGCGCATCACCGACCGGCTCGGCGATCCCACTGCGCCGAAGGCCGTATCGCTGATCGCGATCAAACAGCATGGCATCCCGGACGATTTCCCGGATGAGGTGATGGCGGAGGCGAATGCCCGAAAACCTTTCGGCCTGAAGGGGCGGACGGATCTGCGGGACATGCCGCTCTTCACGATCGATCCGTCCGATGCGCGGGACCACGATGATGCGTGTTACGCCAAATTAGATCCTGATCCCAACAATCCGGGCGGCTTTCTGCTGTGGGTCGCGATTGCGGATGTCGCGGCCTATGTGACGCCTGGCAGCGCGCTGGACCGGGAGGCGCGCAAACGGGGCAATTCGACTTACTTCCCCGACCGCGTGGTGCCCATGCTGCCGGACCGGCTGTCCGGCGACCTGTGCTCACTGCACGAAGGGGTGCCGCGCGCCTGCATCGCGGTGGAGATGAAGATCGACGCGGAGGGGCAGAAGCTCTCCCACCGCTTCGTGCGAGGCCTCATGCGCTCCCCGGCCTCGCTGCACTACGAAGAGGTGCAGGCCGCCATAGACGGCACGCCGAATGAGCGCACGCGGCCCTTGTTAGAGCCTGTTTTGCAGCCGCTCTACGGCGCCTACGCCGCGCTGCGGAAGGCGCGCGCCAGCCGCCAGCCGCTGGATCTCGACCTGCCGGAGCGGCAGATCGTGCTCAGCGAAGCGGGGCAGATCGAAAGCGTCGCGTTCAAGGACCGGCTCGACGCGCACAAGCTGATCGAGGAGTTCATGGTCCTCGCCAATGTCGCCGCCGCCGAGGAGCTGATCGCGCGCCGCTCGCCGCTTTTGTTCCGTGTGCACGAAGAACCCTCGCCCGAAAAGCTGGAGGCGCTGCGCGAGACGGCGCAGGCGGCGGGCTATTCCCTCGCCAAAGGGCAGGTGCTGAAGACCGCGCATCTGAACCGGTTGCTGCGCCAGGCCGAAGGGTCGGATGACGCGGAGCTCATCAATATCTCGACCCTGCGCAGCATGACCCAGGCCTATTATAGCCCGCAGAATTTCGGGCATTTCGGCCTCGCTTTGGGGAAATACGCGCATTTCACCTCGCCCATCCGGCGCTACGCCGACCTGATCGTGCACCGCGCACTGATCGCGGCGCATGGCTGGGGCGATGACGGCCTAGCGCCCGGAGACGAGGAGGGGCTGGAGCGGACGGCGCAGCACATCTCGAACACCGAGCGCCGTTCGATGGTGGCGGAGCGGGACACGACGGACCGTTATCTTGCCGCCTATCTGAGCGAGCGGGTCGGCGACGCCTTCACCGGGCGGATCAGCGGCGTTGCCAAGTTCGGCCTGTTCGTGAAGCTCGATGACAGTGGCGCCGATGGGTTGGTGCCGATCCGGACGATCGGCAACGAGTATTTCCACTTCGACCGCGATGCGGGGACGCTCATGGGCGCAGACTCGGGTCTATTGCTGGGCATTGGGCAGCGTGTGACGGCCAAACTGACCGAAGCGGCGCCCGTGACCGGCGGCATCGCGATGGAGCTGGTCAGCGTCGAGGGCCAATCCCTGGGCCGGTCGCGCCCCGCGCCGGGCCGCACGCCGCGCCGGCGCGAGCGCACGGCAAAGCGCAAAGACGACAAGACCAAGCGCAAAGTCAGTCGCAAACGCCGCTAGGCTGCTGTCAAAATCTGTCACGCGCTGTGGTAGGCTACGCGCATGTCTCGCACCCACCGCCTGTTCCAGCTGATGCAAAGCCTGCGCCGGCTAAGCCCCCCGGTCACCGCCGGCCGCCTCGCGCAGGAGATGAACGTGTCACTGCGCACGATCTACCGCGATATCGACGCCCTGCGCGGTCTGGGGGCCGTAATCGACGGGGAAGCGGGGTTCGGTTTTACACTGGTTGAGGATGCCGCCCTTCCGCCGCTGGGGTTCGAGGATGATGAGTTGGAGGCGCTGGTCCTTGGCCTGCGCGATGTGGCGGTCATCGGCGATCCCGCGCTGGCGCAAGCGGCGGAGAGTGCGCTGGCCAAGATCCAGGCCCGGGTCCCGCCACGGCAGAAACACAGGCTCACTCACGCCGTCCTCAATGCTCAAAGCTTCGCCCGCCCCGATGCGCCCCGCTTCGACGTGGGCGCGCTACGCCAGGCGACGTGGGACGAATACATCATCCAGTTCGATTACACCGACGGCGCGGGGGCGCAGACCCAGCGGGCGGTCAAACCGCTCGGCATCGTCTATATGGACCGCACGAACGTGCTGCTGGCGTGGTGCCTACTGCGGCAGGATTTCCGAACTTTCCGGCTGGACCGGATCGATGCGCTCCAGATCACGGGGGACAGTTTTCGCCCCCATCGCGTCGCGCTGCTGCGGGACCACCTGGAGCAAATCCGCTGCGAGATCGAGGCCGAAGAGGCGGCGGAGGCCCGCGCGCGCTCGGGTTGAACCTGGCCTGGGGGCCGCATTGTCGCTAATTTGGAGACAAACGCAGAGATAATGCGAGGCGGCGATGCGGTATCTTTGGCTGGGCCTGGGGCTGGCCTTATTCTCCTATGATGTTGCGGCGGAGGTGTCGCTTCGGCCCATTCTTCGGCCCGAGAGCTTGCCCGTGCAGGTCGCGGCCCAGGCTGCGCCCCGTCAGGCTGAGTTTCAGGCGTGGATCGACGGCTTCCGTGGCCGCGCGCGGGTGCAAGGGCTGACGGATCAGACCCTAAACAACGCGTTTCGCAATGTGCGCTACGATGCGGACGTTATCCGGCGGGATCGCAATCAGTCGGAATTCACCAAGACGATCTGGGATTATCTGGATACCGCCGTGTCGGATGCCCGTATCCGCAACGGTCGCGCGGCGCTTGAGGCGCAGCGCCGGACCCTGGCGGAGATCGAGGCGACCTACGGCGTCGAGAAAGAGATCGTCGTGGCCATCTGGGGCCTCGAATCCGCCTATGGCAGTTTCCGAGGCAGCGACAATGTCGTGGACAGCCTCGCCACGCTGGCCTTCGACGGGCGCCGCGGCGCGTTCTTCGAGGGGCAGCTGATCGCCGCGCTTCGCATCCTTCAAAGTGGGGATACGGCGCCGCGTAACATGACCGGTTCCTGGGCCGGGGCGATGGGGCACACGCAATTCATGCCGACCTCTTTCCTCGACCACGCGGTCGATTTCACGGGCGATGGGCGGCGCGACATCTGGGGCGACGACCCGTCCGACGCGCTGGCCTCCACCGCCGCCTATCTGCAGCATTTCGGCTGGCAGACGGGGATGCCTTGGGGTGTGGAGGTGCAGCTGCCGGATGGTTTTGACTATCGTTTTGCGGACCGCAGCTTGACCAAGGCCCCGTCCGCCTGGCGTGCCCTCGGCGTGACGTCGGCGACGCCAATCCCGGACCACGGCCCGGCCTCCATCCTGTTGCCCGCGGGCGGACAGGGCGCGGCCTTCATGATCTTCGACAATTTCGAGGTGCTGGAGCGCTACAACACCGCCGATGCCTACGTGATCGGTGTGGGGCATCTGGCCGACCGGATCGCGGGTGGTGGCCCCATCCGCGCCAGCTGGCCCCGCGGCGACCGGGCACTCACCCTCGACGAGCGGATGGAGCTGCAACGCCGCCTCACCGCCGCGGGTTTCAGCACCCAAGGCATCGACGGCAAGATCGGCCCGCTGACCATCGACGCCGTACGCCGCTGGCAAACCGCTAACGACCTCCTACCCGACGGCTACGCGTCTCTAGCCGTGCTGGAGCGGCTGCGTTAGCCCGGCGACATCCCGCGCAGGCGTTCGCTGCGGCGGCGGAGGAGTTCCACCGTCGTGAGCAGCGCGATGGAGATGACAACGAGGATCGTTGCGACGGCCAGGATCGTCGGGCTGATCTGTTCGCGCAGGCCGATGAACATTTGCCAGGGCAGCGTCTTCTGGCTGGCGGAGCCGACGAAGAGGACCACGACCACCTCGTCAAAGGACGTGATGAACGCGAAGAGCCCGCCGGAGATCACGCCGGGCAGGATAAGCGGCATCTGCACGCGGAAGAAGGTCGTGACCGGGTTGGCGCCCATATTCGCCGCCGCGCGGGTGAGCGAGCGGTCGAAGCCCACCAGCGTCGCCGTCACGGTGATGATGACGAAGGGGATGCCCAGCACCGCATGGGCCAAGATCACCTTCACGTAACCCACGAACGTTTTGTCGAGGCCTAGCGTGTTTTCCATGAACAGCCCCATCTGGGCGTAGAAGAAGAACATCCCCGTCGCAGAAATGATCAGAGGCACGATCATGGGCGAGATCAGGATCGCCATGATGGCACCTTTGAAGGGCACGTGGCTCTGGCTCAGGCCAATCGCTGCAAGGGTGCCCAGGGAGACGGAGATAATCGTCGCCAGCGGCGCGATGATCAGCGAGTTCTGCAGCGCGAGTTGCCATTGCGGGTTGGTGAAGAAGTCGCGGTAATGCTTGAGCGAGTAGCCTTCCGGGTCGAGGCGCAGCATCTCCGGCGTGAAGGTAAAGAAGTCTTGGGCGTTGAAGCTGAGCGGCATGACCACAAGGATCGGCGTGATCAGGAAGATGAAGATCAGCGCGCAGATCACACGGAAGCCGTAGTACCAGACACGCTGGCCGAAAGTGGCGTAGGGAGGCAGGCCCATAATCTATCCTAGCTTCACGTTGTCGATGCCGACGATCTTGTCGTAGGCCCAATACAGGATCAGCACCGCCACCAGCAGGATCGTCCCCAAAGCGGCGGCGAGGCCCCAGTTGAGCGAGCTCGAGATGTGGAAGGCGATCCGGTTGGAGATGAAGACGCCCTTCGTCCCGCCGACGATTTCGGGCGTGATGTAGTAGCCGATGGCGAGGATGAAGACGAGGATGCTGCCCGCACCGATCCCGGGCACGGATTGCGGGAAGTAGACCCGCCAGAAGGCGACGGAGTTGGTCGCCCCCAGCGACTTGGCCGCGCGCAAGTAGCTAGGCGGGATCGTCTGCATCACCGAATACATCGGCAGGATCATGAACGGCAGCAGGATGTGCGTCATCGCCACGATGGTGCCGAACTGGTTGTTGATCATGATCAGCCGGTCGGCGTCGTTCACAAGCCCGATCCACACCAGCACATCGTTGATGACCCCCTGCTGTTGCAGCATGACCTTCCAGGCGGAGGTGCGGACCAGCAGCGAGGTCCAGAAGGGCAGCAGCACCAGGATCAGCAGCAGGTTCGCCTGCCGCGTCGGCAGGTTCGCCAGCAGCCAAGCGATGGGATAGCCCAGAAGGATGCAGCTGATCGTGATGACCAGCGACATGAAGATCGTCCGCTGGAAGAGGGTGATCAGGACCTGCCGCTCTTCGGGTTGCCAGGCGACGCCTTCGGGCGTCAGCTGTGCATCGACGGCATTGAGGAAATAGCCAGGCGTGTAGCGGCTGGCGTAGGTCTGGATGATTTGCCACTTCTCGACGCTGGCCCAGTCTTCGTCCGCTTCGGCAAAGGCCTCGGCGAAGACGGGCGCGGGCAGGTCGGCGGCTTGCGCGGCGCGCAGCAGGTCGGCGCCGGGGCCGTCATAGAGGCTCAGATCCGCCTCCCGCAGGTCGAGGACGAGGGCGGGCGCCACGGCCTCCCACGGATCGCGGGTTGCGGGATCGCGCCCTTCTTGCGTCGCCTCGTAGATCGCCCAGGCGGTGTAGGCTCGCGTCGTGCGCGGCAGAAGCTGCGCCATAATCTGGGCAGGCTCAAAATTCACCACGCCGCCGGCGCTGGTCTCTGTCAGGTCCGCGATGCGGGCGCGCTGCATGGCTTTGAGGTCCAGCGCGGCGGCATCGTTCCCGGCGTGGAAGATTTCGTACCACGTCTCCCCCTCTTCCCAGGCCTCGTCGAGGTCTTCGAGCGGGTCGAGGGAGATGTCGCCCATGTCGTCAAGCTGCCTACCCGTCCGGCGGAAGGTCGACGACATGCCGGGCGATTCGTAGTTCAGGCGCCCGCCCAGCCGCGTGTGGCGACGCGCTTCGGCGGCGAGGAACATGTCGAAGAAAAGCGCTTCAAACACCGCCTCGCGCGGCGGCTCGGTCCCGGTAGCGTCCCAGCTGCGCAGTTCCTGCACGGTCATGGGGATCGTGTTCTGGACGATGTCGTTCTGAACCGACCGGCCCAGCATCGACGCGATAGGCACCACAAAGGCCACCAGGACAAAGATCAGCAAAGGCGCGATCAGCGCCAGCGCGCGCAGCTTTTGCCTGCGCAGGGCGCGGGCCAGGCTGCGTTTCAGCGGCGTGCCGTCGGCGGCGAGCATTTGGTCGGCCATGTCCCGGTATCCTTGCCGGGGTGAGGATGGGCGTCGCCGCCCATCCTACGGGTGGGATGGGCAAGTCTGCCC
>JBCDFL010000052.1:0-17798 GCA_039178165.1 Pseudomonadota bacterium
GCGGAATGGGAGGTCTGGATGGGCACCCATTGCACCTTCGGCCTCAGCTCGGTGCATCCCTACATGGACGACCGGGGCGATCAGCGCACGGCCTGCCGGACCGAACTGGCCGCAGCCCAAGCCATCCGCCTCTGGGCCACACGGGCGCCATGAGGCGGTGGGTGTGGTGGCTTCCTTTTGGCGGGCTGTTGGCCGCGGTGGCGGTCCTTGGCCTGCGCTATGGCGGGCAAGCGGCGGCGCTGACAGAGACGGATGTCATCAACACCTACGCGGCCCGCTATGTCGCGGCGCAAGGGGAGGGCGCGCGCCTCACCGATTGCGTCGCACGGCCCGGGCAGGGCGAGGTCTGGCTGGTCGTGTCCTGCACGGCGCCCGGCGGCACGCCCATCTACGACTACCACGTCAACCGCTTCGGCGCGCTGATCGACCCGCCCGCCCCGCCAAGGCCCCAGGCATGAGCGTGCATCCCAACATGATGCGCCAGGCGCTGGCCGGCCCGCCCGATCAGGTCTGCCTCCGCCAGCCCTTTGCCACCGCGCAAGGCGGCGAGGGTATGACGGACATCACTTACCGCGATCTGGCCCATATGACGGGCCGTCTGGCGCGCGGGCTGCTGCGCCACGTGCAGCGCGGCGACCGGGTCGGCGTGCTTTTCGCGCAGGACGCCTGGTGCGCGGCCTCCCACCTCGCCCTGTGGAAGATCGGCGCGATTTCCGTGCCGCTCTTCACGCTCTTCAAACGGGACGCCCTGGCCTCGCGGATCAAGGACGCAGGCATCACTCACGTGCTGACCGACCCCCTCGGCGCCACCTTGCTGGGCGATCTGGCCGTCCCGCTGATGGCCGCCGATCTGTGCGAAGATGGGCCGGGCGTCAAAACGGTAGAGGACGCGGAACACGCCGTCATCATCTACACCTCCGGCACAACCGGCGCGCCCAAGGGGGCGCTGCACGGCCACGGGCTGCTCCAGGGCCATCTGCCCGGAGTATCGCTTAGCCACAACCATCTGGGCCAGCCGGGCGATTGCCTCTGGACCCCCGCCGATTGGGCGTGGATCGGGGGCCTTTTCGATGTGCTGATGCCCGGCCTCGCGCAAGGCGTGCCGGTCATCGCCTACAGCCCCGCAAAATTCGATCCCGCCGACACCGCGGACCGCATCGCGCGCTACGGCGTGCGCAACGTCTTCTTCCCGCCGACGGCCCTGCGGATGCTCAAGGCCGCGGGCCAGGCCATCCCTGGCTTGCGCTCCGTCGCCTCGGGCGGCGAGCCCCTGGGCGCCGAAATGCTCGCCTGGGGCCAGGACGCCTTCGGCCTTACCATCAACGAATTCTACGGCCAGACCGAGTGCAACATGGTCGTCAGCGCCTGCGCCGCCGACTTCGCCACGCCGCCCGGCTGCATCGGCAAATCCGTGCCCGGTTTCGATGTGCAGATCATCGACGCGGCAGGCCACCCAACGGACGCAGAAGGCGATATAGCCATCCGCCGACCGGCCCCGTCGATGATGCAAGGCTATTGGCAGAACCCCGAAGCCACGGCCCAGAAATTCCGCGGCGATTGGCTGCTGACCGGCGACCGCGGGGTGCGCGAGGGCGACTACATCCGCTTCCTGGGCCGCGAGGACGACGTCATAACGTCTTCAGGCTACCGCATCGGCCCGGCAGAGATCGAAGATTGCCTTCTCACCCACCCGGATGTCGCCACAGTCGGCGTCGTCGGCAAACCCGACCCCCTGCGCACCGAGATCGTGAAGGCCTACGTCGTCGCCAAAAAGGGCTGCGCCCCGGAGCCATCCGAGCTTCAAGCCTGGGTCAAAGACCGCCTCGCCGCCTATTCTTACCCGAGGGAGGTTGAGTTGCTGGACGCTTTGCCGATGACGGTGACGGGCAAAGTGATCCGCAAAGAGCTCAAGGCCCGCGCGGCGGCGGAGGTGTTTCAATGAAATATGCCAAGCCATTGCTCCGCTTAGACATCCCGCCCGTCTGGAAGACGGGCCGGCGCTGCCCTTTTGCCTACGGTTAGGTTCACCGATGAAACTCAAATCCCAAATCCTCACCGGCTCGGACGAGTTCAAAGCCAACCAGGCCGCTCATTTGGAGGCACTCGCCCAGATCGCAGAGGCCGCCGCGGCCGCGGCCCAAGGCGGCGGCCAACGCTCCCGCGACCGCCACGTCGCCCGCGGCAAACTTCTGCCCCGCGACCGGGTCGCCGGCCTTCTGGACCCCGGAACGCCGTTCCTCGAAATCGGCGCGCTGGCGGCGCACGGCCTCTACGACGGCGCGGCGCCCGCTGCCGGGGTCATCGCGGGCATCGGCACGGTCGAGGGGCGGCTGTGCATGATCGTCTGCAACGACGCGACGGTGAAGGGCGGCACCTACTACCCCATGTCCGTCAAGAAACACCTGCGCGCCCAGGAAATCGCCGAGGCGAACCACCTGCCGTGCATCTACCTCGTCGACTCGGGCGGCGCGAACCTGCCCAACCAGGACGAGGTCTTCCCCGACCGCGACCACTTTGGCCGCATCTTCTTCAACCAGGCGAACATGTCCGCCAAGGGCATCGCGCAGATCGCCGTCGTCATGGGCTCCTGCACCGCCGGCGGCGCCTACGTGCCGGCCATGTCCGACGTATCGATCATCGTGAAAGAGCAGGGCACGATCTTCCTCGCCGGCCCGCCCTTGGTCAAAGCGGCCACGGGCGAGATCGTCACCGCCGAAGACCTGGGGGGCGGCGACATCCACACGCGCCTGTCGGGGGTCGCCGACTACCTCGCCGAAGACGACACTCACGCCCTCGCGCTCGCCAGGCGGGCGGTCAAATCCATCCCGAAGGGCCAGGCCCCGAAACTGCAAGGACCGGCGCCCCTTTACGAGCCAAGCGAAATCCTCGGAGTCGTGCCGGCCGACCTGCGCACCCCCTACGACATCCGCGAGGTTATCGCACGGCTCGTCGACGGCTCCGAATTCGATGAGTTCAAGGCGCGTTTCGGCGAGACCCTCGTGACCGGCTTTGCGCAGATCATGGGCCAGGACGTCGGCATCATCGCCAATAATGGCGTCCTATTCAGCGAGGCCGCCCAGAAGGGCGCCCACTTCGTCGAGCTGTGCAGCCAGCGCCGCATCCCGCTGATCTTCCTGCAAAACATCACCGGCTTCATGGTCGGGCGCAAATACGAAAACGAGGGCATCGCCCGCCACGGCGCCAAGATGGTCACCGCCGTCGCCACGACCTCCGTGCCCAAGATCACCCTGCTGGTTGGCGGCTCCTTCGGCGCAGGGAACTACGGCATGGCCGGCCGAGCGTACTCCCCACGCTTCCTCTGGACCTGGCCCAATTCCCGCATCTCCGTCATGGGCGGCCCGCAGGCCGCAGGCGTCCTCGCCACTGTCAAACGCGACGGCATGGAGGCGCGGGGCGAGACGTGGTCCGCCGAGGACGAAGCGAAATTCAAGCAGCCCACGATCGACATGTTCGAAGAGCAATCCCACCCCCTCTACGCCACCGCCCGCCTGTGGGACGATGGCATCATCGACCCACGTCTGAGCCGCGAGGTACTGGGCCTGTCGCTGGCCGCGTCGCTTAACGCACCTATAGAAGAGACGCGCTTCGGCGTGTTCCGCATGTGATGCAGCGAAGGCGACCCGCACTGACGCTGCGTGCCCCGCAAAGGCGCGATCACTGGGCGGATTTGCGCGGCCTGATCGAGCACGAGGACGGGCTGATCAACAGCCGCCTGACGTGGATGCTGGCCTTCAATGGGTTTCTCTTTACCGCCTACGGGCTTTCGTTGGCGCCCGAAGGCATGGTGACGGCCGCTCAGATCACCGATGTCCCTTGCAGCAAAGATTGCGCGACCGCGCAGGATGTAAGGGACTTTTTGGCCCAATTGCAGTTGGTCCGCGTGGCAATCGGTCTCGCCGGGGTGGGGAGCCGATTGGTCGCGGCAATCGGAACGGCGGCCGCGCTGCGCCGCATCCTCCAACTCAATGATATCTGGTGCGCGCACTACAGATCGACCGCGTCGCTTATCCAAGCAAGCCCGATTGGCAGCTACCTAACCAACCGCGCCGGGGCACTGGCAGCCCTCCTCTTACCGAGCATCGTTTGCGGCATCTGGGCGTTTGTCCTTGTCAGACTCACGGTCCTGAATGAATGGGGCTTTGCTGGCGCCAGCGATGTCGCCGCCGGTTGCCTGGTCTTGCTCGGTCTGCTCGTCGCGGCCGGCATCGGCCTGTTCGTATCGAGCAAGCGTGCATCGCTTGACCGCAGAGGGCTTTCTTGATGTTCCACACCATCCTCATCGCCAACCGGGGCGAGATCGCCTGCCGGATCATGGAAACGGCGCAGTCCATGGGCATCGCCTGTGTCGCCGTGCACTCCGATGTCGACGCGAGCGCCAAGCACGTCCAGATGGCCGACCGGGCTGTGTCCCTCGGCGGGCAGGCGCCGGCGGACAGCTACCTGCGCGGGGACGCGATCATCGCGGCGGCCCTCGCCACCGGCGCGCAGGCGATCCATCCCGGCTATGGCTTTCTGTCGGAAAACCCCGACTTCGTCGAACAGGTCGAGGCTGCGGGCCTCACATTCATCGGCCCCTCCGCGAAGGCGATCCGAGCGATGGGCCTCAAGGACGCGGCCAAGGCGCTGATGGAGGACGCCGGCGTGCCCGTCGTGCCGGGCTACCACGGTAGCGATCAGGGCGATGCCACGCTGGCCAAAGCGGCAGGTGAGATCGGCTATCCGGTTCTCATCAAGGCCGTCGCGGGGGGCGGCGGCAAGGGCATGCGGCAGGTCGACCGGGCAGAGGATTTCGCCGACGCGCTTGCCTCCGCCCGGGCGGAGGCCAAGACCGCCTTCGGCAACACCGACGTCCTGGTCGAGAAGTTCGTGACCCAGCCGCGGCATATCGAGGTGCAGGTGTTTGGCGACGGCACTTCCGCCGTGCACCTCTTCGAACGCGACTGCTCGCTCCAGCGCCGCCACCAAAAGGTCATCGAGGAGGCGCCGGCCCCCGGCATGACCGAAGAGATGCGCGCGGCCATGGGCGCCGCTGCAATCCGCGCGGCTGAGGCCATCGGCTACAAAGGGGCAGGGACCATCGAGTTCATCGTGGACGGGTCCGGCGGGCTTTCCACGGACGGGTTCTTCTTCATGGAGATGAACACGCGGCTTCAGGTCGAACACCCCGTGACCGAGGCGATCACCGGCGTGGACCTCGTCGAATGGCAGCTTCGCGTCGCCGCAGGAGAGCCGCTGCCCAAGACGCAAGACCAACTCACCATCACCGGCCACGCCTTCGAGGCGCGGCTTTACGCCGAAGATGCGGCGGGCGGCTTTCTGCCCCAAACCGGCACGCTGACGCACCTGGCCTTCCCGGACGGCGCCCGCGCCGACAGCGGCGTGCGGGCCGGGGATACGATCAGCCCCTGGTACGACCCGATGATCGCCAAGGTCATCGTGCACGGCCCCACCCGCGCCGTAGCCCTCGCCCGCCTGCGCGCGGCGCTGAGGGACACGCATGTGGCGGGCACGATCACCAACCTTGGCTTCCTCGGCGCGCTCGCCGCGCATGACGGCTTTGCCGCTGGGGAGGTCGATACCGGCCTGATCGGGCGCGATCTTGCGGCGCTGATTGCCGCGCCAGGGCCGACCGCGCGGGACATCGCGGCGGCGGGGCAGGCGGCTTTGGGCCTTGCCGCGCCGGCGCCTCTGGCCGGGTTCGCGCTGTGGCATCCCGTTCCGGCGCGGGCGGTGATGATGCAGGGCGATGAGGAGATCGCGTTGACCGTGCAGGTGGACGGGCCGGACCGGCAAGTCTGGCAGGTTGGCGCGGCAGAGGTCACGCTCACACGCCGGGGCGATGCGTGGTGGGACGATGCCGCGCCCCTGCCGCCGGTCGCCCAGCATGGGCCTCGCATCGCGGTGCTGGGCGGCGCGGGCCATGTCTTTGACGTTCAGGATCCATTGGCGCGCAGCGGCGGAGCGGGTCAGGACGCAGATCTGGTCGAAGCGCCAATGCCGGGCCTGGTCCGCGCGGTCTTCGCCAAGGCCGGCGACAATGTGCAGGCGGGCGACCGCCTCGCCCTGATGGAGGCGATGAAGATGGAGCATACCTTGCGCGCCGCCCGCGACGGCACCGTGGCCGAGGTGCTGGTGAGCGAGGGCGCGCAGGTCGACGCTGGCGCGCCTCTGGTGCGCCTCGCGCCCGAGGAGGAGGCCGCGTGAGCGAGGCGACCATCACCCTCCACCACTGCCCGCAGACACGCTCCATGCGGACGCTCTGGCTGCTGCACGAGCTGGATGTACCCTTCCGCGTCGTCGTGCACCCCTTCGACAAGTCCCTGCGCAGTCCCGACTTTCTGTCCCTGTCGCCGGCGGGCCGCGTGCCCGCGCTGGAGATCGAGGGCGAGCGCATGTTCGAGACCGGCGCCATCGCCCAATACCTCTGCGAGCGGTTCAGCCCGGACCGCCTGGGCCGGCGCCCGGACGATCCCGACCGCATGGCCTGGCTGGTCTGGATGCACTTTGCCGAAACGCTCACCGTGCACGCCGCGGCCCTGACGCAGCAGCACATCGTCCTGCGCGAGGACTGGATGCGCAGCCCCACCATCATGAAGCTGGAGGCCGCCCGCGCTGCCAAGTGCTTCGACGCGATCGAGGCGCGGCTGAGCACCCCTGTGGAGGCGCGCGACTACCTTCTGACCTCTGGCTTTTCGGCGGCGGATATCGGCGTCGGGCAGGCCGTCTATCTCGCGCAGTTCTTCGTGCCGCTGGATGCCTGGCCGGCCCTGAACGCCTGGTACATGCGGATCACCGCGCGCCCGGCCTTCCAGGCAAGCCTGCCCGCGCCGGGCGAGTCTCTGATGGCGCAGGATCACTACCCGCCGGTGGCGCCGTCGTGAGGGTTGGGGCAAGGTCCGCGCCATGGAATTGATCGGCTTTCCGGATTCGGTCTTCACCCGCGCCGCGCGGATGGGGCTTTACGTGCAGGGGCGCGAGCACGCCTTCACGGCCATCGACCCCTTTACTGAAGAGGGCCGGCGCAGCCTGTCGGTCCACACCCCTTTCGGCCGCGTGCCGGTCTATATCGACGGCGCGTTCATTTGTTACGAGAGCCCGGCGATCCTGCGGGCCATCGATGACGACACGCTCTTTCCCCAAGGCCAGCGCGGCGCGCGGGTGCTGCAAGTGACCTCCATCGTGCAAAGCGACGTGTACCGCCCGCTGGTGCGCCAGGTCTTTGCCCACGGCTTCTACCGCCCGCAGCACGGTGCGTCGGCGGACCGCAGCGAGGTGCGGGCGGGGCTGAAGGCCGCATCCCTCGCCCTCGGCGCGTTGGAGGGCATCGCCGCGGAAGGGTTGGTGCTGAACACCGAACGCATGACGGCCGCCGATTGCCTGCTGGCGCCGATGATCGCGGCCTTCGCAGAGGTCCCCGAAGGCGAAGAAGAACTCCGCGGCTACCCCAAGCTCAGCGATTGGTACGCCTGGATCAGCCTGCAAGCGCCCTTCGCGCGCACCACACCCCCCTGGGCGGGGGATACATGAACGTCGAGCTGTTCGAGGTCGGCCCCCGCGACGGGCTGCAGAACGAGGCGCAGCCGATCCCGGTGGCGGACAAGGTCGCGCTGGTAGATGCGCTGTCCGGGGCGGGCTTCGCGCGGATCGAATGCGCCAGTTTCGTCAGCCCCAAATGGGTGCCGCAGATGGCCGGCAGCGCGGAGGTTCTGGCCGGCATTAGCCGCGCGCCGGGCGTGTCCTACGCGGCGCTGACGCCGAACCTGCGCGGCTTTCAGGATGCGCTGGCCGCGCGCGCGGACGAGGTGGCGGTGTTCGGCTCCGCCTCCGAAGGGTTCAGCCGCGCCAACGTGAACGCCTCCGTCGATGACGCTCTGGCGCGGTTCGCGCCGATCATGGCGGCGGCGGGGCAGGCCGGTCTGCGCGTGCGCGGCTACGTCTCCTGCGTGATCGCGTGCCCCTACGACGGCCCGACACCGCCGGCCGCCGTCGCCCGCGTGGCCCGCGCCCTGCACGAGATGGGCTGCTACGAGATCAGCCTCGGCGACACGATCGGCGCGGGAACGCCGCAGACAACCGCGGCCATGCTTGTCGCAGTGCAAGCAGAGGTGCCGGACGCGACGCTCGCGGGCCATTTCCACGACACCGGCGGACGGGCGCTGGCCAATATCGACGCCGCGTTGGCGGCGGGCGTGCGCGTCTTCGACAGCGCGGTGGGCGGGCTGGGGGGCTGTCCCTACGCGCCCGGCGCCTCCGGCAACGTCGCGACGGAAGCGGTTGCGGCCCACCTGCGCGCCCAGGGCCTCGCGACGGGTCTGGACGAAGACGTGATCGCCCGCGCCGCCCGCCAAGCCCAAGCCATGCGGAGCACGCAAAAGACATGACCTACCAGACCATCGATATCCAAACTGACGCCCGCGGCGTCGCCACGCTGACCCTCGCGCGGCCCGAAAAGCACAATGCGCTCAACGCGGCCATGATCGCGGAACTGACGGAGGCGGCAGCGACGCTTGGCGCAGATCCGGCGGTACGCGTGGTGGTCCTGACCGGGGCAGGGCGGTCCTTCTGCGCGGGCGGAGATCTTGCCTGGATGCAAGAGCAGATGGAAGCTGACCCTGAAACCCGCGCGCGGGAGGCGGGCAAGCTCGCCTGGATGCTGCAAGCGCTCAACACCCTGCCCAAGCCCCTCATCGGCGCGCTGCAGGGCAACGCGTTCGGCGGCGGCGTCGGCATGGCCTCGGTCTGCGATGTGGCGCTGGGCGTGGACAGCCTGAAGATGGGCCTGACGGAGGTGCGCCTGGGCATCATCCCCGCCACCATCGGCCCCTACGTCATCGCCCGGATGGGCGAAGGGCGCGCGCGGCGCGTCTTCTTCTCCGGCCGTCTCTTTGGCGCGGGAGAGGCGGTGGAGCTGGGCCTTCTGGCGCGCATCGTGCCGGCGGACGCGCTGGCAGAGGCGGTGGAGGCGGAGGTCGCGCCCTATCTGGACACCGCGCCCGGCGCCGTGGCGGCGGCCAAGGCCCTAGCCCGTGATCTGGGCCCGCGCATCGACGCGGAGGTGATTGAGGGCACCATCGCCGCCCTCAAGAACCGGTGGGAGACGGAAGAGGCTGCCGAAGGCATCGGCGCCTTCTTCGACAAGCGCAAGGCGCGGTGGATGGCGGGCTAGACGCCCCCCTGCGACGCCATCGCCCCGTTGACCCCGGCCAGGCCGCCGCATAGACCAGAGGCAGCCACCCGAAGGAGCCGAACATGGAAGAGATGCTGCGCGAATACCTGGCCGTTTTGGTCTTTCTGGGCGTCGCCATCGGGCTCGGCCTCGCCTTCATCCTCGCCGCCGTGCTGATCGCCGTGCGCAACCCGGACCCGGAGAAGGTGTCGGCCTACGAATGCGGCTTCAACGCCTTCGACGATGCGCGGATGAAGTTCGACGTGCGGTTCTACCTCGTCTCGATCCTCTTCATCATCTTCGATCTGGAGATCGCGTTCCTCTTCCCCTGGGCGGTGGCGTTCCAGGACATCTCCATGACCGGGTTCTGGTCCATGATCGCCTTCTTGGGTATCCTCGCGCTTGGCTTTGCCTACGAATGGCGCAAAGGCGCGATGGAGTGGCAATAGCGCGCGGGCAGCGCGTGGAAACCTGCGCCGTGCTGCCGCGTTGACGCAAAACCGGGCCGTGCGTACATCCGGCTCAACATCTGATGGAGGAAGCGTATGGGCGTTGCCGTAGGCGCGAACACCGCCGGGGTCGACCGCGAGGTCGCCACGCAAGACCTGAACCGCGAGTTGCAGGACAAGGGCTTCCTGCTGACCTCGACCGAGGACATCATCAACTGGGCGCGCACCGGCTCGCTGCACTGGATGACGTTCGGCCTGGCCTGCTGCGCGGTGGAGATGATGCACACCTCCATGCCGCGCTACGACCTCGAGCGCTTTGGCACCGCGCCGCGCGCGTCCCCGCGGCAGTCGGACCTGATGATCGTCGCGGGCACGCTGACGAACAAGATGGCGCCGGCCCTGCGCAAAGTCTACGACCAGATGCCGGAGCCGCGCTACGTGATCTCCATGGGCTCCTGCGCCAATGGCGGCGGCTACTACCACTACAGCTACTCGGTGGTGCGCGGCTGCGACCGCGTCGTACCCGTCGACGTCTACGTCCCGGGCTGCCCGCCGACGGCGGAAGCGCTGCTCTACGGCATCATGCAACTTCAGCGCAAAATGCGCCGCACCGGGACGATCGTGCGCTAGCCGGCGCACGGAAAGGAAGCCGACCATGACCGAAGCCCTCAAAGACCTCGGCGCCCATATCGAAGCCAAGCGCCCCGATTGCGTGCTGGCCTGGGACATCGCCCACGATGAGTTGAACATCGACGTGGCGCCCGCCAATATCGTGGGCTTCGTCGAGTTCCTGAAGACCGACCCCAATTGCCGCTTCTCCACGCTCGTGGACATCACGGCGGTCGACTACACGGGCCGGGCCAAGCGGTTCGACGTCGTCTACCACTTCTTGTCGATGTACCAGAACCAGCGCGTGCGCGTGCGCGCCTCGGTGCGGGAGGAGACGATGGTCGCCTCCATCACGCCCGTACATCCCTGCGCCAATTGGTTCGAGCGCGAGATTTTTGACATGTTCGGGATCCTCTTCTCAGGCCACCCGGACCTGCGCCGCATCCTCACGGATTACGGCTTCCGCGGCTACCCGCTGCGCAAGGACTTCCCGACGACGGGCTACACCGAAGTCCGCTACGACGAGACGCAAAAGCGCGTCGTCTACGAGCCGGTCAGCCTAGTTCAGGAATACCGCCAATTCGACTTCATGAGCCCCTGGGAAGGTGCGGAGTACGTCCTGCCGGGCGATGAGAAGAAAGAGGAAGACGCCTGATGGGCGGCCTTTTGTGGCTCTTGCTGACGGCGGCGCTGGTGGTGCCGTTTTACAAGCTGCTACCGCATTTCGGGCTGAACCAATGGTGGTGCCTGGTGGCAATCATCCCCATCGGCGCGATTGCGCTGTTGTGGATTATGGCCGTGCGCCTGAACGATATGGAACGACGGTAGGAGGACCCCGATGATGGACGGCTCCAAATTCGACGACGCCCTGACGGGCGAGCAGAAGATCCGCAACTTCAACATCAATTTCGGCCCGCAGCACCCGGCGGCGCACGGCGTGCTGCGCCTGGTGCTGGAGCTGGACGGCGAGGTGGTGGAGCGGTGCGACCCGCATATTGGCCTGCTGCACCGCGGCACCGAAAAGCTGATGGAAAGCCGGACCTACCTGCAAAACCTGCCCTATTTCGACCGGCTCGACTACGTCTCGCCCATGAACCAAGAACACGCCTGGTGCCTGGCGATCGAGCGCCTCACTGGGACGGAGGTGCCCCGCCGCGCCTCCCTGATCCGCGTGCTTTATTCCGAGATCGGGCGCATCCTGAACCACCTGCTGAACGTGACCACGCAGGCCCTCGACGTCGGTGCGCTCACGCCGCCGCTCTGGGGCTTCGAGGAGCGCGAGAAGCTGATGATCTTCTACGAGCGGGCCTGCGGCGCGCGCCTGCATGCGGCCTATTTCAGGCCCGGCGGTGTGCACCAGGATCTGCCGAACGCGCTGCTCGACGATATCGAGGCATGGTGCGATCCGTTCCTGAAGGTCGTGGACGATATCGACGGCCTCTTGACCGAAAACCGCATTTTCAAACAGCGCAATGTCGACATCGGCATCGTGACGGAGGATGACATCCTCGAATGGGGCTTTTCGGGCGTGATGGTTCGCGGCTCGGGCCTGGCTTGGGATCTGCGCCGCGCCCAGCCCTACGAGTGCTACGACGAGTTCGAGTTCCAGGTGCCCGTGGGCAAGAACGGCGACTGTTTCGACCGCTACCTCTGCCGGATGGAAGAGATGCGCCAGTCGGTCCACATCATGAAACAGGCCATCGCCAAGCTGCGCGAGACGCCCGGCGACGTGCTGGCCCGCGGCAAGATCACCCCGCCCAGCCGGACGGACATGAAGACGTCGATGGAAAGCCTGATCCATCACTTCAAGCTCTACACCGAGGGCTTCCACGTGCCCGAGGGCGAGGTCTACGCCGCGGTCGAGGCGCCCAAGGGCGAGTTCGGCGTCTACCTCGTGGCGGACGGGACGAACAAACCCTACCGCGCCAAGCTGCGCGCGCCGGGCTTCAACCACCTGCAGGCGATGGACCACATCTCCAAAGGGCACCAACTGGCGGACGTCGCGGCGATCATCGGCACGATGGACATCGTGTTCGGGGAGATTGACCGATGATCCGGCGGGTTGGGCTGGTCCTGGGTGTCGCGCTTGTGGGCGCAGCTGTCCTAATGAGCCAAAGCTCCAGCCCGGAGCCGGAGGTGCCGCGCATCATGCTCGGCATCCCGGTGCCCGGACAGCCGGGCGACACCGACTGCACGGACCCGCAAGTGTGGACCGGCCAAACCCCGGGCACCTGCCTGGCCCAGCCGCGCATTTGCCCCGATGGGAGTGCAGGTTGCGACGGCGCACCGCGCCTGTGGACCAACATGCGCCGGGTCGATACGGGCGCGTCCCACCTCTGAGGCGCTGAGATGACTGACCTGCCCCTGATCCTCGTCGCCCTTCTGGGCATCGGCATCCTGATCGTGCTGCCGCTGGCGTACCTTTTTGCGACCAACGAGGCCCGCGCTTTTGAGGTGTCCACCCACCGGCCCGAAAAGCTTCCGAAGGTCATGGTGGACCGCTACGTCGCCATCGCGGTGATCCAGCTGGGCCTGATCTTCTTCGGCAATCTGGAGATGGTCGCCGTCTTCTGCGTCGCTGCGATGATCATGGGGCTCGGGGACGGGCTGATCTACAAACGTGCGGGCTTGCCCCATTGGAACCATACCCAATCCGGCCTCATTGCCCTCGCGGGGTTCGTGATCACGATATACTTCATCCTCGCTGCCTGATCCTTCACTTGGCTGAAAATAACTCCTGCCGGAGGCTCCCGGCGTATCCGTAAGAACCAAAGGTCCGACACCATGCTCCGCCGCTTGCACCCTGACCAGCCCGACAGCTTCGCCTTCACGCCCGCCAACCTGGAATGGGCCGAAGCGCAGATCACAAAATACCCCGAAGGCCGCCAGGCCAGCGCCATCATCCCGCTGCTATGGCGCGCGCAGGAGCAGGAGGGCTGGCTCACCCGTCCCGCGATCGAACGGGTCGCGGACATGCTGGGCATGGCCTATATCCGCGCGCTCGAGGTCGCCTCGTTCTACTTCATGTTCCAGCTGCAACCCGTTGGCAGCGTGGCGCATATCCAGGTCTGCGGCACCACGTCCTGCATGATCTGCGGCGCCGAAGACCTCGTCGCGGTCTGCAAGGACAAGATCGCCGCCAAGCCGCACCAAGTCTCGGACGACGGCAAATTCAGCTGGGAAGAGGTCGAGTGCCTCGGCTCCTGCGCAAACGCGCCGATGGCCCAGATCGGCAAGGACTATTACGAAGACCTGACCGCCGACAGCATGGGCACGCTTCTGGACCGGCTCGCTGCGGGCGAGGTGCCGACGCCGGGGCCCCAAAACGGCCGGTATGCCGCGGAGCCGAAGATGGGCCTGACCTCGCTGCAGGACTACGAGGCGGCGAAGCCCGCGCATAACGCCTCCGCCGAGTTGGCGGTCGATATCGGCGATACCGTCAAGCGTATCGACGGCACCGAAGTGCCGCTGCGCGCGCCCTGGCGCGACGCCAAGGCCGATGTGGCCCCGAGCGGTGATCTGATGCCGCCCGATGGCCCGGATGGCAACACGGGCCGCACCAAGGCCGAAGCGCCCGCACCGCGCGCCCGCGGTGCCGCGTCCGACGGCAAATCCGAAGCGCCGGGCCAGGCGCCCGCCGCCGAAGCCGCGGCCAAGCCCGCGCTCAGCACCGAGGGGACCAAGCCCGCCACGCTGGAGGGCGCGCGTGACGGACAGCCGGACGATTTGAAGATGATCAAGGGCGTGGGGCCGAAGCTGGAGGCGCTGCTCCACCGTCTGGGCTTTTTCCACTTCGACCAGATCGCGTCCTGGACCGAGGATGAGATCGCCTGGGTCGACCAAAACCTCGAAGGTTTCAAGGGCCGCGCCCGCCGGGACGACTGGGTCGCCCAAGCCAAAACCCTCGCCGAAGGTGGCACTACAGAATTTTCCCAACGCGCCGCAAAAGACGGTATCTATAAGGGATAGGGAACCCAAAAAGTACGGGAGAGGGTGTCATGAACAACAATATTGGGATCGGCTGCGTCATCGGCTGCTGGATCGTCGCGGGCCTGGGCGGCGCTTTCGCCGGGCTGATGCTGATGGTTCTGGCGGGCTGGACGTTTCTGCAGGTCGCCTTCGTCGCCGCGCTGGTCTTCGTGGTTGCGGGCGCGTTGCTGAGCTACCTGATCTGCCAGCCGCTGCCGCCGTTGGGCATGGGCCAGGTGGACCCCGCCGACACGCCTTTGGCCCGCGCGCAGGCGGACCGTGACGCCCCGGCTCCCGCCGCACCCCCCACACCAACGGCCGCGCCGGCACCTGCCCCCGCGGCGGAGGTGAAACCCTCCACCCAGCTGGCCGGTGAGGCGGAACTGGCGTCGCGCAAAGGCTCCTGGACCTACCAGAAAGATGGCGACGCCACGACGCCGTCCCAGATGGTCGCAGACGGTGCGGAACCGAAAAAAGTCGACACGCCCACACCCGATCCGGCCGCCGCAGCCCCGACGCCCGCCGAAGCGCCGTCCGAAGCCGTTGCGGACCCGGTGGCGGAGGCCGCAGCTGCGGTGCCCGCGGGGGCAGAGCAAAAGCCCGAACAGCTGACCGCCGCCCGCGCGGGCGGACCGGACAACCTGAAGATGATCAAAGGCGTCGGCCCGAAGCTTGAGGCTCTGCTGCACTCGCTCGGTTTTTACCACTTCGACCAAATCGCGAGTTGGAAGGCCGAAGAGGTCGCCTGGGTCGACCAAAACCTGCAGGGTTTCAAAGGCCGGGTCAGCCGCGACAAATGGGTCGCGCAGGCCAAGACGCTGGCGGAGGGCGGGGAAACCGAATTCTCCAAAAAGGTCGGCAAGGGCGGCGTCTACGAGTGACGTCCTGACACATGCGCAAGGGTCCTGACAAAATCACGCTGATGGGCCGACGGCTCGGCCTTTTCATCGCGGGCGTCGGCGTGTTCTGGATCCTTGCCTTCATCGTGGGACGCGATATGGGCTGGTCGATGCGAACGCGTGCGCTGTTTGACCTCATGGCCTTGGCAGGCTTCGGCTTGGCACTGATATACGCGATATGGATGTGGCGCTCGCGGAACGACGAGTGAGCGGCGCGCGTTTCGATCTACGCAGGCGATAGGGCACCCGCCCATCGCGGCACGAAGGCGAATGAGGCCCCCCAAAGCGGCGCGGCCAGGATGAGGACAAGAAGCGATGCTGGCGGATAAAGACCGGATCTTCACCAACATTTACGGCATGCACGAGCGCACGCTGGCCGGCGCCCGCGCGCGCGGGCATTGGGACGGCACGGCGGGCCTGATCCAGAAGGGCCGCGATTGGATCATCCAGCAGATGAAGGACAGCGGCCTGCGCGGGCGCGGCGGCGCGGGCTTCCCCACGGGTCTGAAATGGTCGTTCATGCCCAAGGAAAGCGACGGGCGCCCGGCCTACCTGGTCGTGAACGCGGACGAATCCGAGCCCGGCACCTGCAAAGACCGCGAGATCATGCGCCACGATCCGCACACGCTGATCGAGGGCTGCCTGATCGCCTCCTTCGCGATGCAAGCCCATGCCTGCTACATCTACATTCGCGGCGAATATATCCGCGAGCGCGAGGCGCTGCAGGCCGCCATTGACGAGGCATATGACGCCGGCCTTTTGGGCGCGAATGCGGCCGGGTCGGGCTGGGATTTCGACCTCTACCTGCACCACGGGGCAGGGGCCTATATCTGCGGCGAGGAGACCGCGCTGCTCGAAAGCCTCGAGGGCAAGAAGGGCATGCCGCGGATGAAGCCGCCCTTCCCGGCGGGCGCGGGTCTTTATGGCTGCCCGACCACGGTGAACAACGTGGAATCCATCGCCGTCGTCCCCACCATCCTGCGCCGCGGCCCCGATTGGTTCGCGGGGTTTGGCCGCCCGAACAATGCGGGCACGAAGCTGTTTGCGATCTCCGGCCACGTGAACAACCCCTGCGTGGTCGAAGAGGCCATGTCGATCTCCTTCGAAGAGCTGATCGACAAGCATTGCGGCGGTATCCGCGGCGGCTGGGATAATCTCCTGGCGGTGATCCCGGGTGGCTCGTCGGTGCCCTGCGTGCGCGGGGAGAAGATGAAAGACGCCATCATGGACTTTGACTATCTGCGGAACGATCTGCAGTCAGGTCTGGGCACAGCGGCCGTGATCGTGATGGACAAGCAGACCGACATCATCAAAGCGATCTGGCGCCTGTCGAAGTTCTATAAGCACGAGTCGTGTGGCCAGTGCACGCCCTGCCGCGAGGGGACGGGCTGGATGATGCGCGTGATGGAGCGTTTGGTTCATGGGGAGGCGCGCCCCGAAGAGATCGACATGCTGCTCGACGTGACCAAACAGGTCGAAGGCCACACGATCTGCGCGCTCGGCGATGCCGCCGCCTGGCCGATCCAGGGCCTCATCCGCAATTTCCGCGACGTGATCGAAGACCGCATCAAGGGCCGCCCCATCGCGGCGGAGTGACGAGGGCAATGTTCATGAAGAAATTGACCTGCGCCGCGGCCCTTTTCGCGCTTGCGGCGTGTGATACGGCGACCTCCCCGACCGCATCTTCAACCAGCGCCGCCACGTATTCCGGCGCTGCAGCTGCGTTGTTCGCGCTGCCGGTCGAAGACTACTACAAACAGGTTTCTCTCGCGCGGGTCACCACCGATTTTTGTCCGAATTTGAAGTTCAATCGTCGTCTCGACCTTGAAATGAATGAAGACCGAAATCGCGAGGGTCGCGGGTCTTTTTCTGTTGTGACCCGCGTTCGTGAGGTGCGTGCGAACAATGATGCATTCTTAGCAGCATATGCTCGGGATCGAAATTTGCCGCTAGCCAAGGACAGTGGTTGGTGTGCTGCTGGCCGCCGTGAATTGGCGGCAGCAAGCCCGGCCTCTGCTTTGATTGATGGGTAAAGGCGACCAGCACCTCGCCTAATTCAACCACGGGATCTTGCGCTACGATTGGAACGACCCGCGGGTTGCGGATTTTCAGAACAACCTGGACCGCGTCTACGACATCACGCGGCGCAGTGATGGGTACTTATGGCACCTTGAAGCCGAGGATATGGAGGCCGCGCAGGTCGACCGGTCGGGCGTGCTGGGCGGCAACCCGCGCTATGCTTCGACCCTGTCGGTGTAGCGCGACATGACCAGCTTTGGGGCCTTCACCTTTGACACCGTCCACCGCCAATTCATGGACCGCGGCGATGAATGGCACCTGCCCAAGACCGGGCCGAACCTGGTGATGTGGTGGGTGGCGGCGGGCCACCGCCCCAGCGTGGCGGAGGCGGCCGCGCGCCTGGACCACCTGGTCGCCCATGGTGCCACCGATCACGCCTTCGATTGGTCTTTCGCTACCTGACAGCTGCAACGTGCGCGGCGCTTGACCCCCGGACCCTCGGGGCCGCAAATGGCTCCGTCGTCCCCGCGCCACAGGAGCCCCGCGATGGAAATCTTCGAGCCCTACAGCCATGCCCTTGCTGCGATGTCCGGCTACGCGCTGCTGATGTTCGTGCTGACATACCTGTCCGTCTTCGGGCGGGGCGAGGACATGCGCACCGCGTCC
>JBCDFL010000053.1:0-17736 GCA_039178165.1 Pseudomonadota bacterium
GACAGGATGACGACGCCGGCAAAGAGGCGTTCAAGATCGTAGAGCGATCCGGCCTCGAGGATGTAGGCGCCGATGCCGTATTCGGCGCCCAGCATTTCGGCGGCGACCAGCAAGATGATCCCGATGGCGAGGCTGATGCGCAGGCCCGACAGGATCCCGGGCATGGCGCCGGGCAGGACGATCTTGCGCACGATGGACAGCCACGGCAGGCCAAAGCTTTGCCCCATGCGGATCAGCGTGCGGTCCACGTTGTCGACGGCGCCGTAGGTGGCCACGACGGTGGGGGTGAAGGTGCCGAAAGCGATCAGCGCGTATTTCGACGCCTCCCCGATGCCAAACCAGATCACGAAGAGCGGTAGAAGCGCGATCTTGGGGATCGGGAAGATGGCCGCGACTAGGGGCACTGCGCCGGAGCGGACGTAGGAAAAGAGGCCGATGAGGATGCCCAGGCTGATGCCGAGGCCCACGCCGATGGCGGAGCCGACGATCAGGCGGCTGAGCGAGGGGCCCATGTGCCGAAAAAGCAAGCCGCTGTCATAAAGCTCCCCAAAGGTGGCCAGCACGTCCGACGGTTTGGGGAGCGTGAGGGCAGAGATCCAGCCCGCCCGCGTGCCCCATTCGGCGAGGGCGATCAGCGCCACGAAGACCGCAAGACCAACGAAGCGGCGCGGGGTGGGGGCAAAACCGCCGCCGCGGAAGGGGACGGGGGCGCGGTCAGACATGCAGCAGCTCCGCATCGGCGGCGCGCGCCTCGTCCCGCATGAGGGTCCACAGCCGCTTTTGCGCCGCCTCCAGATCGGCGTCGCCGAAGGCACGGTCCGCGAGGGGTTTGTCGATCTCCACGATCTCGCGAATTTGGCCGGGGCGGCGCGACAGGACGACGACGCGATGGCCCAGGCGCACGGCCTCAGCCAGGTTGTGGGTGACGTAAACGGCTGTGAAGGGCTGGCGGGTCCAGAGGTCGATCAGATCGTCCATCAGCAGCTCGCGGGTTTGGCTGTCCAGCGCGCTAAGCGGCTCGTCCATCAGCATCACCGCGGGGTTCACGGCAAGGGCGCGGGCGATGGCGACGCGCTGTTTCATACCGCCTGACAGCTGCTTGGGCAGTGCGTCCGCGAAATCGCTGAGCTTGGTGCGGGCGAGCACATCGTCGATGATCCTGCGCGCCTCCGCCCCTTTGATGCCGTGATCCTCGAGCACGAGCGAGACATTGCCCGACACACTGCGCCAGGGCAGCAGGGCAAAGTCCTGGAAGATATAGGTGAGCGGGTTCAGGCAGCCCGGCGGCGGCGCGCCGACCTGGAGGACCTGGCCCCGGTCCGGACGCTCGAGCCCACCGATTAAGCGCAGGAGTGTGGACTTCCCGCAGCCCGAGGGGCCGATGAGGCAGACGATCTGACCGCTGGGGATGTCGACCGAGATGTCGCGCAGCACTTCTGTGCCCGCATAGGCGTGGCCGATGCCGTCCAGAACGATATCCATATGGGTCCTCCGCGGGGTCGCGGGGCGGAGGGCGCCGCCCCGCTATGGCGCTTAGGTCAGCGTCTCAACATAAGACGTGTCGATCAGCGTCTCGAGCGCGATGTCCTCGCCGACCAGCCCTTCGGACTGGAACCACGCCAGCTGGTCCGCGACCGAGTTCACATTCAGCGCGGCACCTTTGTTGAGGCGCATGGTGCCGTTGATGATGGACGGCGCAGCCTTCTCGCGCGGGCGGTCGGTGTAGACGTATTTGTGGATCAGATCAACCATCGCGTCCTGATCCGCGGTCCCGTCGATCATCGCGGCGGCGTAATCGTCCACGCCTTGGCCGAAGGCGCCGAGGAAGCTTTCGGTCATCCCGCGCTCGCCGCTGGCATTGGAGGCGGAGGTGAAGACGGTCGTGACCTGGTAGTTGGGCAGGTAGGTGGCCACGTCGCCGATGATGTGCACCGCGCCCGAGCCGGCCAGCGGCTTGGCGATGTGCGGGACGATGGACCAGCCGTCGACCTGGCCGGATTTCATCGCGCCGATGATCGCGCCGACCTTTTGCAGCGGGATGAAAGACAGGTCGATCCCTTCGGCCTGCGCCATCTTGGAGCCCATATAGTGGAAGGACGAGCCCGGCTGCGTCACCGCATAGCGCATGCCAGCGAGCGCCGCGGGTGTCGTCGCGCCGGCCTGGAAGGCGGCGTCGGAGGCGAGGAATTTCTGCCCGTCGATGCCCGGCTCTTCACTGAGCGCGCCGCCGATGACCTTGATCGCGCCCTTGTCCGCCAGGTTGATTAGCCCGCCCGAGATGGCCGTGACCGCATAGTCGACGTCCCCGCTGGCAATCGCGACGGCCATGGGGGTCGCTGCCTGGAAGAACTCGAATTCCACGTCGAGGCCGGCATCGGCAAAATAGCCGCGCTCAAACGCGATGAAGTTGGCCGAATGCGAGGTGAAGCGTAGCGCGCCCACTTTGATCTTCTTTCCCTGCGCTATGGCCGGCGCGGCCACGCTTGCGGCTGCGGTGCCGCCCATCAGGGCAAGCGCCGTGCGGCGGTTCAATTTGGTCATATCTATCCTCCCTGTGCCCCGGTTTCCCCGGTGGCTATGTTTAGAATAGTCCGCGGGCGCCGCCCCGAAAAGCCCGGCTGCAAATGGGGCAGACCTGCCCCACGCGTGCCACAATCGTGCCACATTCGCCTCCCTAGCGGGCGTGGACCCGTAGGCCCCAACATATGCGCCGAAAAAGTGGTTAACGTCCTGAACGCAAATGTTTCTCGAACGGCATCTTCGTGTTACGCTGCACACCAACGTCACTCGGATCAACCGGGGGCATGAGGCAGAGCAAGGCAGGCACACCCATGAAGGTTCGGGAACGGCACCCGGTCCGCAACGGGCTATTCATTTTGGCCGCCCTATGGCTGGTGGTCGCCCTTCCGTTAAGCGCGGTCGCGGCCCCCTACGCGGCGATGGTCATGGACGCGCGCACCGGCGAGGTGCTGCACGCCCGTAACGCCGACACACGGCTGCATCCAGCCTCCCTGACCAAGATGATGACCCTCTACATCGCGTTCGAAGCCGTTGAGCGCGGTGAGATCAGCATGGACACGAAAGTCCTGATCTCCAAGAAGGCCGCGGCGGAGGTTCCGTCAAAGCTGGGCCTGAAAGCCGGCAGCCGGATCAAGCTGCGCTATCTGGTGCGCGCCGCTGCCATCAAATCCGCCAATGACGCGGCCACGGCCATCGGCGAGGCGATCAGCGGGTCCGAAGCGGCCTTCGCCCGCCGCATGACCCGCACGGCTAAGGCGCTGGGCATGACCCGCACCACATTCAAAAACGCGCACGGCCTTACGGAACAAGGGCACTTGAGCACGGCACGAGATATGACCGTGATGGGGCGCCGGTTGTTCTACGATTTCCCGCAATATTACAATATCTTCTCCCGTCAGAGCACCTATGCCGGCCTCGCCACGGTGCGGAATACGAACCGCCGGATGCTGTCGAACTATCGCGGCGCGGATGGGATCAAGACGGGCTATACCCGCGCGGCGGGGTTCAACCTGGTCGCCTCTGCGGAGCGGGGGAATGAGCGTGTGATCGCCACCGTCTTCGGCGGCAAATCGACGACCTCGCGCAATGCGCGGGTGGCCGAACTGCTGGACATGGGCTTTCGCCGTGCGCCCAGCCGCGCGCCGGTGAGAAAACCCAGCCCGCCGGTCTATTCGGACAATGGCGCGCCTGGCGGGTCGGGCAAGACGATCCGCGTCAGCGGGCAGGTGAAGACATCCTACCGGCCCAAGATGCGGCCGGGATCGGAGCCGGTCCTGGTCGCCTCTGCCGCGCCGCTCAGCACGAATGTGCGGCAGGACGATATCCAAAGTGCGCTGGCCGCAGCTCAGGCGGTCGATGTGACCCCGGCCCTGCGCCCCGCGGCGCGACCCGCGCGGGCCAAGCCTGTAGGCCCTGAGATCGTGACCCGCCTGTCGACGTCGGGCGGGCGTCATTGGGGTGTGAATGTCGGGCGCTATACCAGCCGCTACAAGGCCGAAAAGGTGCTGCTGAAAACTGCCCTGCAGGAAATGGCGACGCTGGACGGTGCACTGCGCAAGGTAGTGCGGCGTCCCCAGGGGTTCGAGGCGACGTTCATGGGCCTGACCCGCGACGGTGCGGACCGCGCCTGCCGCCGGCTGCAGGCGCGCGGCACGACCTGCTTCATGGTTGGCCCGTCTTAGCCAGCGATTTCAGCCAGCGGACGAATGTCTTGAGCGCGGCCCGTTTCGGTCCTGGCCGGGTGACGATGAAGTAGCCCGCGCCATCCGTGTCGTCCTGGAACAGCCGGACGAGGCGGCGGGCGTCCAGGTCTGCCTCGACGAAGGCGCGGACGGTCACGGCGACCCCCTGTCCCGCCCGCGCGCCGTCCAGCAGCAGGTTGCCCGGCACTTGCAGGAACCCGGCCTGCGGACCGGCGAGGGCGCCGTGGTTGCGCAGCCAATTGGTGCCTTCGGTCGTCCCAAGCTCTTCGAGCCAGGGGAATTTGGCCAAATCCTCCGCCGTATTCGCTGGACGCCCTGCGATAAGGCCGGGCGCCGCGACGACGACCATGGGCGACATCAGCAGCGGCACAGCCTCCAGCCCCTGAAAGGGCGGCGTGCCGTAGCGGATGGCCAGGTCGGTCCCGCCCGGCTCCAGCGGGACGAGCTGTGAGGTCGGGTTGAGCAGCAATTGCTGGCCCGGATGCGCCGCCTGGTAGGCAGGCAGACGCGGCATCAGCCAGGCGGCGGCGAAGGTGGGCGTGGTGCTGATATGCAGCGGGCGGGCGTCGGACGCCCCGGTCAGCGCGGCGACGGTGGTGGCGATATCGCCGAAGCCTTGCAGGCAAGCGGCGGCCAGCGCCTCCCCGTCCGGGGTGAGGGCCAGAGCACGACCGGAGCGGTCGAAGAGCGCCAGGTTGAGGTGCGATTCCAGGCTGCGCAATTGCTGGCTGATGGCCGCGTGGCTCACACCCAGGGCTGCGCCGGCCTCTACCAGGCCGCCGGTTTGGGCGAAGGCGGTGAAGGCCCGCAAAGCGGCGAGCGGGGGGAGCTCGCGAAAGTCCATATGTAATTCTGTCTTACAGGAGTGATTTCCAATTGAGTCGCATCTCCGCGGTATTGGGTCAATATCGTTGGCAGCAACCCCAACCCGATGGAGGACCCCATGCTTGGCATCTTTGCGCAGACTTTCAGAACCGCGACCCGGACAGGCTGCATCAAGGTCCGCGATATTCGCCACAACGAGCGGCGGGGCCGCGCTCGCTACATCGACCCGGCCAAGCTGTGAGCGCGGCCACCCGCGATCCGGCCTTTGCCTTGAAATGGGCCGCCTCCGCGGTCCAGATCGCGGGCTACGGGGCGACGGCAGCGGGGATGACACCGCTGAACCTGTACCTCTTTGCCATCGGCATTTGCGGGTGGTTCGCTGTCGGCCTGGTTTGGCGCGACACAGCGATCGTGATCCTGCACATCGCCGCCTTTGCGGCGCTGCTGGTGGGCCTCGCCTCCGCCTAGCCCGCCGCTTGCACGAGGGTGCGGGTGTAATCCTCTTGCGGGCGGTCGAAGATGTCGGCGACATCGCCCTGTTCGACCACATCGCCGTTCTTCATCACCAGCACCTTGTGCGACATGGCCCGCACCACGTTCAGGTCGTGGCTGATGAATAGGAACGCCAGCCCGTATTTCGCCTGAAGGCCGCGCAGCAGGTCGACGATCTGCACCTGCACGGTCATGTCGAGGGCGGAGGTCGGCTCGTCCAGGACCACCAGCCTGGGGCGCAGGACCATGGCGCGGGCGATGGCAATGCGCTGGCGCTGACCGCCGGAAAACTCGTGCGGGTAGCGGTCCATTGTATCGGGGTTTAGGCCAACTTCGGTCATCACCTCGGCCACCAGCTCCCGCTCGTCCCGGTCCGGGTCGACCTCGTGGATCGACAGCCCTTCGGCGATGATCTGGGCGGCGGTCATGCGGGGGCTGAGACTGCCGTAAGGGTCCTGAAAGACGATCTGCATGTCCGCGCGCAGGCGGCGCAGCTGCTTGGTGCTGAACTTGGAAAGGTCCTGGCCCATGAAGACCGCGCGCCCTTCGGAGGCGATCAGCTGCATGATCGCGAGCGCCAGCGTCGTCTTGCCGGAGCCGGACTCACCGACAATGCCGACCGTTTCCCCCTGCCGGACGGTGAGGTCGGCACCATTGACGGCCTTCACGTGCCCCACGGTGCGGCGCAGGAAGCCCTGGGTGATCGGGAACCAGACCTTGAGGCCGTCCGTCTCTGCCACCACCTCCGCCTGCGCCGGGACGGGCGCGGGGGCGCCATCCGGCTCAGCGCCCAGAAGTTTTTGCGTGTAGGGATGCTGTGGCGCGTCAAAGATTTGATCGACAGGCCCATGCTCCACAATCTCACCGTTCTGCATGACGCAGACGCGGTCGGCGAAGCGGCGCACGATGGCCAGATCGTGGGTGATGAAGAGCATTCCCATATTTTCGGACGTTTTCAGATCGGCCAGCAGTTCAAGGATTTGCGCCTGGATCGTCACGTCGAGGGCCGTTGTCGGCTCGTCCGCGATCAGCACGTCGGGGCCGTTGGCGAGCGCCATAGCGATCATGACCCGCTGGCGCTGCCCGCCCGACAGCTGGTGCGGGTAAGAGGTGAGGCGGGATTCGGCATCGCGGATGCCGACTTTTTCCAGAAGCGCGAGGACTTCCGCGCGGTTGGTCGACGCCTTGGACCAATCCCGCAGCATGGCGCGGGCCGCCGTGCTGGCCGCCCAGAGGAGCGCCGTGATCCCAAGCGCGTAGATCGCCGCCACGGCGATACGGCCCGGCAAAACTGTGGTGAGGTATTCGCCCATATAGGCCCAAGAGGGCTCGTCCGGGGCTGTCCTGGCAAAGCCGGCATAGGCGAAGACGAAGGTCAGCACGATGGCCAGCGTTGCCAGCACAGGGACGGGGCGCAGACCAATCAGCCGCTCGGTCATGCGCTGCCAAAAGGTGCGGCGCTTGAGGCCCCTGTGCAGGGCGAGGCTTTCGCCGAGCTGCTTTTCGATCGTGTGCAGTGGGTTGAGCGAGGTCATCGGCTCTTGAAAAATGAAAGAGATGTCGTTGCCGCGCACCTGGCGCAGCGTCTCTTCGCTGGCGTCGATCATCTCGCGACCGTCATAGGTGACGGACCCGCTGACCTCTGCCGTGTCGCCCAGAAGCTGGACGGTCGACAGGGCGGAGACCGACTTGCCGGAGCCCGACTCGCCCACCAGCGCGAGGGTTTCACCGCGGTGGACTGCGAAGGACACGCCCTTGACCGCTTGGGTCACGGTGCCGCCCTGGCGGAAGCCGACGCGCAGGTCTGTGACGGAGAGGATGGGCGCGGTCGTCTGAGCCGTCACGTAAACGTCTTTCTCGGGTCGAAGGCATCCCGGATGCCCTCGAAGATGAAGATCAGCAGCGACAGCATGATCGCGAAGACGGCGAAGGCGGTGAAGCCGAGCCAGGGGGCCTGCAGGTTCTGCTTGGCCTGCAACGTCAGCTCGCCCAGGGACGGCGCAGAGGACGGCAGGCCGAAGCCCAGGAAATCGAGGCCCGCGAGGGCTGAGATCGTGCCGGTGATGAGGAACGGCAGGTAGGTGAGCGTCGCCACCATCGCGTTGGGCAGCATGTGCCGGAACATGATCGTCCCATTGCTGACCCCCAGCGCGCGCGCCGCGCGGACATATTCGAGGTTGCGGGCGCGCAGGAACTCGGCCCGCACAACGCTCACCAACGCCGTCCAGCCGAAGACAACCATCAGGAAGACAAGCAGCCAGAAGCTGCGCCCCAGGATCGCGAACATGATGATGATGACGTAGAGGTACGGCGTGTTCTGCCAAATCTCAATCACGCGCTGGAAGATGAGGTCCGTGCGCCCGCCGAAATAGCCCTGCACGGCGCCTGCGATGATCCCGATGATGGCCGAGGCGCCAGTCACGATAAGGGTGAACAGGATCGACAGGCGGAAGCCGTGGATGACGCGGGCCATCACGTCGCGCTTGGTCCCGTCCGTGCCCAGCAGGTTGCCGTCACCGGGCGGCAGGGGCGCGGCGCCGGGACGTTCGACGGCGGTGTCGTAGCTGTAGGGGATCAGCGGCCAGATGACCCAGCCGCGGGAAATCTCCTCCCCCTCGACCACGCCGTCCTGGGCGTCTTCGATGTAGCCCTCGGGGTCATCGAAACACAGGTCAAGGCCGCCTGTGGCGATCAGGCACTGCACTTCGGGGTCTCGGTAGATGGCTTCGGTCTGGAAGTCGCCGCCAAAGGCCGTTTCGGGATAGAAGTTCCAGATCGGGGTGTAGAAGTCGCCCTGATAGCGCACGAGGATCGGCTTGTCGTAGGCCAGGAACTCCGCAAACAGCGACAGCACGAACAGCACGGCAAAGATCCACATGGACCAATAGGCCCGGCGGTTGGCTTTGAAATTGCGCCAGCGGCGCTGGTTCAGGGGGCTGAGCGTCATCCCATGCGCCTTTCAAAGTCGATGCGCGGGTCCACAAGGACGTACATCAGGTCAGAGATGATGCCGACCAGCAGCCCCATTAGCGCAAAGATCCAGAGCGTGCCGAAGACGATGGGATAGTCGCGCGCCACAGCCGCCTCGAACCCCAGCCGGCCGAGGCCGTCGAGGGAGAAGATCGTCTCGATAATGATGGACGAGCCGAAGAAGACGGAGATGAAGAGGCCCGGGAAGCCCGCGATGATGATGAGCATCGCGTTGCGGAAGACGTGACCATAGAGCGCGCTGCGCTCGCTCAGGCCCTTGGCCTTGGCGGTCATCACGTATTGCTTCTTGATCTCGTCGAGGAAGCTGTTCTTGGTCAGAAGGGTCAGCGTGGCGAACCCGCCGATGGTCGTGGCGATGACGGGCAGGGTGATGTGCCAGAGGTAATCGAGGACCTTGCCGATCAGCGTCAGATCCTCCCAATTGTCGGAGGTGAGGCCGCGCAGGGGGAAGAGTTGCAGGTTGGGATAGGTCCCGCCCGCAAAGACGACCAGCAGCAGGATCGCGAACAGGAACCCCGGGATCGCGTAGGCCGCGATGATCAGGGTGGAGGTCCAGGTGTCAAAGCTGGTCCCGTCGCGCACCGCCTTACGGATGCCGAGGGGGATGGAGATCAGGTAAGAGATCAGGACCGACCACAGGCCCAGCGTGATGGAGACGGGCAGCTTGTCGACCACGAGGTCCACGACTTCGGCAGATCGGAAGTAGCTTTCGCCGAAATCGAAGCGCAGATAGTCCCAGAGCATCAGGAAGAAACGCTCGACCGGGGGTTTGTCGAAGCCAAATTCACGCTCCAGCTCGGCGATGAATTCGGGCGGCAGGCCCCGCGCGCCGATGTAGGAGCTGTCCGATCCGGTCGCGAGCCCTTCGGCCCCGGCGTCGCCCTGCCCGCCCGCAAAGCCTGCGAACACGTCGCCTTCGCCCTGCGCCTGCGCGATGGCCTGTTCGACCGGGCCGCCGGGGATGAACTGCGTCAGCGCGAAGTTGACCAGCAGGATGCCGAGCAGGGTGGGGACGACCAGAATCAGCCGCCGCAGGATATAGGCGCCCATGGGCGGGTTACCTCAGCGCGCCGTTGGCCTGCAATTCCGCGGCCTTCTCTTCGTTGAACCACCAGTAGTCCAGATAGCCCAGCGACCATTGCGCGATGGGCTCGGGGTACTCGTACATGTCGTACATCGCGACCCAGTGGTTGGGGTTGTACCAGACGGGTATCATGATCCGCTCGTGCCGCAGGATGCGGTCTAACGCCATGAGGGAGGCGTTTTCTTCCGCCCGGCTTTCCGCCTGAAGGGAGGCTTCGATCACCGCGTCCACCGCCGGGCTGCCGAGCGCTGCGGGGTTGAAGAGGGAGAATTCCGCCGCCTCGGATCCGAAGCGCTGCATCAGGCCTGTGCCCGTGCCCGGGAAGGGCGGGTAGAAGTCGTAGATCAGGTCATAATCCTTGTCCCGCTCGCGGGTGGTGAATTGCGAGGGGTCGACCTTTTCCAAGGTGATGTCGATGCCGAGCGCTTTGACCGTCGACACGAAATTCTCCATCGCGCCGGACAGGGTCGGCGGGCTGGAGGAGTTGAACAGGAAATTCAGGCTCAGCGTCTGGCCGTCCGCGTTGCGGCGGATACCGTCACTGCCTACGGCCCAGCCCGCCTCGTCCAGCAGGCGCATGGCCTGGCGCACGTTGCGGCGGTCGACCAAGCGGTCCGCGCGCGAGGTGTGGGGCACGGGGACCTCTTCGGTCAGCACAGCCTCCGGCACCACGTCGCCCAGGCTTTGCAGCAGCTCAAGCTCCAGCCCCTCGGGCAGGCCCGTGGCCGCCAGTTCGGTGTTCTGGTTGTAGCTGACCCGCTGTTCAAAGAGGCCGTATTGCAGGCTCTCGTTCGTCCATTCGAAATTGTAGGCCAGGCTGATCGCCTCGCGCACGCGAACGTCCGACAGGTTCGGCTTCATCAGGTTGAAGATGATGCCATTGTTGTTGGGCGGAGCGTTGTCGGGCAACTCCACCAGGCGGATCGCACCGCTGTCCACCTTGCCGATGTCATAGCCGGTGGCCCATTTGCGGGAATCGTTCTCGGCGCGGATCGTGTACTCGCCTGCCTTGAACGCCTCGAAGCTTGCATTGTCGTCGCCGAAATACTCGATGCGGATCGTATCGATGTTGCCGCGGCCCACGTTGAACGGCAGGTCAGCCCCCCAATAGTCCGGGTTGCGCTTGTAGATGATCTGGCGGTTCACATCGACACTGTCGAGCATGTAGGGGCCCGAGCCGGGAGAGATCTCGAGCCGGGACTCGTCCAGCCGCGCGCCGGTTTCCTCGTACCAGGCCTTGGACCAGGCCGGCACGAAACCGACCTGACTGATCAAGCTACGGCGGGAGATGCCTTCGGTGAAGAAGAACTTGATCCGCAGATCGTCCAGCACTTCGACCTTGGGGATACGTTTGCGCACCGCGTCGGCGTAGCTTTTCAAACCGTCATCCAGCAGCAGGTTGTGCGAAAAGGCGATATCGTGGGCGGTCACGGGCGTACCGTCGGAAAAGCGCGCCTCGGGCCGCATGTGGAAGATGACCCAGTTCTTGCCCTCGTCGTATTCGATCCGCTCGCACAGGAGGCAGTAATACTCAGCATAGACATCCGCGGGCGCTTCGGCGTTCGTGCCGGAGCCGAGCAGGCTTTCGTACATCACCGTGGCCAACGCGCCGGCCCGCCCCTTGCGAGTGTAGGGGTGCATGGAATCGAAGGTGCCGACCAAGCCAAGCGAAATCTCACCGCCCTTCGGCGCATCCGGGTTTACATAGCTAAAATGCGGGTAATCCGGCGGGTAGCTGAGTTCGTTGTAGAAGTTGTAGCCGTGGGTTTCAATGATGGTCTCGTGACCATCGGCCACCCCCTGGGTGCCCAGCGCGCCTGCGACGGCAAGTGCGGCTGCGAGGGTTCGGGAAAAGCGGGCCTGCATCAGCGCCATGGGCATCCTCCATCCGTCTTACGCGGGTATAATGTGGCGCGGACACGCTAAAGGGCCAGAGGGGCGAGATACAAGAATAGTTTATTCACGCCGCAGCTCCCGCCCCGCCGGGGCAGAGCGCACAAAAAAAGGCCGCCCAACCGGGGCGGCCTGACCAACCGGCGCGTGCGCTATTTATTCGTCGATGCTGTCGAGGTAGGCGATCAGGTTGGCGCGGTCTTCGGGATCGCGCAGACCGTTATAGCCCATCGATGTGCCCGGCGCCCAGGAGCGCGGCGCTTCGAGGAAACCGTTCAGGTTCTCCGCAGTCCAGACCTCGGCCACGTCGTTCAAAGCGCCGGAATAGTTGGCGTAGGTCGTCGTGCCAACGTCGCGCCCCACCACGCCATACAGGTGCGGACCGGCGGCGTTTGCGCCGTCTTCCAGCTGGTGACACGCGCTGCATTGGCGGAAAATACGCTGGCCCGCGGATGGGTCAGCGGAGGCGAGCAGGACGGAAAAATCGACCTCTTCCTCCGGCGCTTCGTCTTCTGCACCTTCAACCTCGATGGCGTAGGCCTGCTCTTTCGGGGCGTCGATGTGGTAGAGTTCGTCGGCGGCCCAGCTGCCCAGCAGGAAGACCAGCAGAGACCCGCAGAGGCCTGCCGCGATCTTGGTGAAGGTCATCGTGTCGAGCATGATGCGTAGTCCCTAGAATGCGTCGCGCGAGTACCTATGGCTTTCCCCTTCGACTGGCAAGGTGTAGAGGGCGCGACCAAACGACCAATTCCAGCGGGATACGACCAGATGCGCATCGCCTTTCAGGGGGATCTTGGCGCCTATAGCCACGAGGCCGTCAACGCGGCCCGACCGGACGCCACACCGGTGCCCTGCACCGCCTTTGAAGACGTGTTTGCGGCGGTGCGCGCCGGCCGCGCCGACATGGCGATGCTGCCGGTCGAGAATACGACCTACGGGCGCGTGGCGGACATCCACCGGCTGCTGCCGGAAAGCGGTTTGCACATCGTGGACGAAGCCTTCGTCCGGGTGCGTATCGCCTTGATGGCCAACCCGGGCCAGACGATTGACGACATCCGCCACGTCCGCGCCCATCTGGTGCTGATCCCGCAGGCGCGCGCCTACCTCGATGCGCGCGGCATCACTGCGGAGGCGGCGGCCGACAGCGCCGGGGCTGCGGCCGAACTCGCCCAATCGCCGTGCGCGGGCCAAGGGGTCCTGGCCAGCCGGATCGCCGCCGACATCCACGGTCTGGACGTGCTGGCGGACGGGATCGAAGACCTCGATCACAATACAACCCGCTTCCTTTTGATGTCGCCGGCGCCCGACACCACCCGCCGCGGTGCGCGGATGAAGACCACCTTCGTGTTCCAGGTCCGCAACATCCCCGCCGCGCTCTACAAGGCGATGGGCGGCTTTGCGACCAACGGTGTGAACATGACGAAACTGGAAAGCTACATGGTCGGCGGCGCGTTCACCGCGACGCAGTTCTACGCCGATATCGAAGGGCACCCGGACGATCCAGCCGTTGCCCGCGCGTTGGAGGAGCTCGCGTATTTCACCTCGCGCCTCGACATTCTGGGCGTCTATCCGGCCAGCGCCTGATCAGTCGCCGCGCCGCGGCTCTGCCGGATCGTTCGAGTAGAGGGCGATCTTGTTGCCCTGCGGGTCGCGCAGGTATCCGACAAAGAATTCCGGGCTGTAATCAGCTCGAAAACCGGGCGCGCCCTCATAGGTGCCTCCCGCCGCCAGGGCCTCCGCGTGCAGCGCGCGCACCTGCGCCTGGCGCCGGGCGTCGAAAGCGACCATCGTCCCATTCCCGGCACTGGCCGGCGCACCGTTGAAGGTCTGCTTGATATAGAGGTCCGGATGAACGGGCCGCTGCCCGCCCGCGACCGGCAATTCGAAGCTCAGACCCTCCGGCCCCTCGCTCAGGGAATACCCGAGCGCCGGCAGGAAGCCGGTGTAGAACCGCCGCGCGGCCGCGATGTCGTCGGCGCCCAAGGTGACGTAGCCGATCACGCGCCGTTACGCCTGCGCTTGGTAACGGTCTTCCATCTGCTTGGCGTATTCGGCCACACGCAGCTTGAACCGCTTGTTCAGGGAGGTCTTCGCCAGTTTCAGCGATTGCACCAGCAGCCGCGCCGACAGGGTCTGTGGCGCCAACTCGATGGCAAGGTTTATCCGGGTGCGGGTTTTCGACAGCGCAAGGCAATCGACCTGGAAGGTCCCGGTTAAGCCGCCGGATTCGAACGTCAGGCCCATCACATCGGGGCGCTGAAACTCGATCATCTCCAGGCTCAGATCGCGAGGACGCCCGCGCATCACGAACTGCGCCTGCCAGCGCATGCCGACGCCCGCGGATGTGCGCGTGTCGGTCCGGCGCACCTCCGCCCCTCGGCGCAACGCCTGGCGTTCGTAATTCTCGAAGTCACAGAGCATGTCGAACGTCGCCTCGATGGGTGCCTCGACGTCCTCACGCGTTGAAAATTTCATGTTTGCCTGCCTGCCGCCGGTTGCGGGTTTGTGTAGACGATGATGGGTTAATCGAGCGTATCGGCAAGCCAGTTTTCAAGCAGAAAGTGTGCGATAGCCCCTTTCCGCGCCGGCGCGAGCCGCGGATGCGCCCCGGCAAAGGCCTGCGCCATCTCCTCTCGGGTGACCCACATGGCGTCTTCGATCTCCGCCGGATCGATGGTGATCTGGGTGCTTTCCGCATAGCCCCTGCACCCGAACATGAGCGACGCGGGGAAGGGCCACGGCTGGCTGGACAGGTATTCGACGTGGCCGACGCGCACGCCGGCTTCCTCAAGCACTTCGCGGCGCACGGCGGCCTCCAGCGTCTCACCCGGCTCCACGAAGCCGGCCAGCAGGGAATACATCGCGTCCGGCCAGCCCGGCGAGCGGCCGATGAGGACCGAATTGCCGTGCGTGATCAGCATGATGACAACCGGATCGGTGCGCGGGAAGTGGTGCGCGCTGCAGGCGGGGCAGGTCCGCTGCCACCCGCCTTGCGCCGCCACGCTTTCCGCCCCGCACCTCGCACAGAACCGGTGACTGGCGTGCCAGCCCATGACCGCTTTGGCCGTCGCCGCAAGCTCCGCATCGCGGGGCGTAAGCCAGGTCATCACGCGCCGCAGCTCGGCGAAGATCTGGTTGTCTTCCATCGTCGGGTGGTGCTGCTCCGTCGGGTCAAGGAAGCCGCCCAGCGCCGCCATATCCTGATGCTGCGGCACCCAAGCCGCGAGATCGAAGACAAAGCGCGGCGCGCCGTCCTCCCGCCCCAAAAAGATCGGCGCGCGGGGCGCGTCGCGCAAAATAGGATGGTCCATTGGCAACCGCATCAGGCTGGCCGGGCGCATACGGTGGATCAGCGGCTTGCCCTGCCACAGCACGATGGCGCGCGCGTCCCCGTGGCGCTGCGCGGCCTCCAGCGCGGCGGGATCGCTTCGAAGCTCGGCCGCGCGGTCGAGGCCAGAGCCTCCGAACGTCACCGTTTCGGCGTGTTTCATACTGTCCCCCGTGTCGTGTTTTGCAGCGATGTGCCACGGGCCGCGTGCAGGAGCAATCCGCCTGCCCGCCCTTCCCTGCCCGGCAAAGCGCGATATGGTGCCGCCATGACAGTGGTGACCGCGCAGGCAAGGCTGCGGCTGATGGCCAGCTCGGACGTGCATATGCACGCCCTCCCCTTCGACTATCGCAAGGACCAACCAGCGCCGGCATACGGGCTGGCCGCGCTGGCCCCGCTGATCGCGGCGGCGCGGGCGGAGGTGCCGAATGCGGTGCTGGTGGACAATGGCGATCTGCTCCAGGGCGCGGAACTGGGCAACACGCTGGCGGCGTCAGACGAGCCCTGCCCGATGGCCCAGGCCGTGGCGCGGATGGGCTACGATGCGATCGGCCTCGGCAATCACGATTTCGACTTCGGCTGGGACGTGTTGGAGCGTTTCGTGGCCGCGTCGCAGGTGCCCGTCCTGTGCAGCAACATCGCGGTGCCGGGCGCCCGCGACCATCTTCTTCTGCGCCGGGAGGTCGCGCTGGAGGGCGGAGGCACGGCGCCTTTGACGCTGGGCATCGCGTCGGTACTGCCGCCGCAGACCGCCACGTGGAACCGGAAACACTGGGGCGCGCGGCCTGCCCCCCTGCCGCAAGAGGAAGCCGCGCAAGCGCAGATCGCGGCGCTGCGCGCGCAGGGCGCCGACCTCGTGCTTTTGCTCGCCCATACCGGGCCGAGCCCGGACGGCACACAGCAGACCGAGAATGCGGCGCAGACACTGGCCGGCCTGCCCGGGATCGACGCGATGGTGTGCGGGCACGTGCACAAGCAGCTTCCGGGTCCCGATTTTGCCGGTTGGCCCGGGATCGACGGACCCGCGGGGCGGATCGGCGATGTGCCAGCGGTCATGCCCGGCTTTGCCGGAAGTCACCTCGGGCTGATCGACCTGGAGCTTGAGTGGAACGGCACGTGGTCGGTGCGCCGCGCCGAAGCCCAGCTGCGCCGCGCGGCAGAGGCGGACCCCGACATCGCCGCCCTCTTTGCCCCAGCCCACGCCGCGACGCGCGCCCGGCTGAGCCGCCAAGTGGGCACGACGCCCGCGCCCATGCACAGCTACTTCGCCGCCCTCGGCTTGGACCATGGTCAAGCGCTGATCGCGGCGGCCATGCGGCAGGCGGTGCGGGCCGCCGGTGTCACGGATCTTCCCATCCTCGCCACAGTGCCGCCCAACGCCGCCGGGGGCCTTGGCGGGCCGTCCAACTACCTCGACCTACCGGCGGGGCCGGTGCTCGAGCGTCATGTGGCCACCCTCGCACCCTATGTGAACGCAATCTGGGTGCTGCGGTTGACGGGCGCGCAGCTCCTCGACTGGGCGGAATGGGCGGCGCAGTATATCGCGGCACCCGGCCCCGCGGGGCGAAGCTTGACCAACCCGATCTGGCCCGCATTCAACTTCGACGGATTGTTCGGATTGGACCTCACCCTCGATCCGGCGCGCCCGCCCGCCTTTGCCGCGGATGGGACGCGGATCGCCGGTGCGGGTCGGATCACCCGGGCGATGTGGCAGGGCGCCCCCCTCAATCCGGAGGCGTCTTTTGCGGTTGCCGCAACCTCTTACCGCGCGGCGGGAGGCGGAGATTTTCCCGGCGCGGGGGAGGAGGCCGTGATCGCGCGCCTTCCCGGATCGTGGATCGACGCCATCCGGACGGAGCTTGCCGCGGGCCCGGTCGCGGCCACGCCGGGGCCGTGGCACTTCGTGCGCCGCGGCACCGATCGCGCCATTCTACGCACCGGGCCGGGGGCGGAGGCCCATTTGGACGCCATTGCCGCGTTCGCCCCGCGCGTGGTCGGGCAGACCCCAGACGGGTTTCTGCAGATCGAGGTCACGCTCTAGGTTGGTGTTGCGCACGCACGCCCCGACGCCTATGTATCGGAGCGAGGGGTTGGCGCGGGCGAGTGCCTCGCCAACCTGGTCAGGTCCGGAAGGAAGCAGCCACAACGAGCCCCACTTGGGTCGCTGTCCAACCTCTCACCTAAGCGCTTTTCGCAAGGCGAAAAGCGCGAAAACCCGGCAGCGTATCGCGCAGCGATGCGCGAGAGGGGCAAGCATCCCCGACCCCCTAATCCCCCAAAATCACCGGCCAAAGATCCGCACTGCGCCGCGCAAACGCGCTTAGATGCCCGACCCGTTGCCCGGATTTCGGCGTCACGACAACAGGCTCGACCCCGCCAAAGGCCTGACCCAAACGCGCCACGCATTGCGGCGGGATCAGACCGTCGTCGGTGAAGGCGAGCAGACGCACAGGAATGTCTTCCTCCCAAGCCGGCGCGGGCAGCCGCCCCGCCGCCACATCAGCGGCGTAGAAATCCGGCGAGGTGCACCAGCGACGCCATTGCCAATAGGCCCGGGCGGGCAAATCCTCGCCAAAGCGAAGCGCCCGCCCGGGCAGGTAGCCGCAGGCCAGGGTCGCCAGCGGCCCCAGACCGAACCAGAACATCAGCGCCATCGCGCGGTAGGGCCAGGGATGGTCGGAATGGTGCACGATACCGGAGGCAACTCCGATCACACGAGACACGCCGGTCAGATCGCGGTGATTGGGGGTCAGCATCGCGCCGAGGGAATGGCCAATGATCCAGATCTTGGACCCGGGACACAGACGCTGCAGCTTGCGCCTCGCGGCCAGCTGATCGGCCAGGCCCCAGTCGATCCTATCGGCCTTTGAGGCGCGCATCGGGCCGCGCAGGGACAGGCC